>JBBTCR010000043.1:0-1595 GCA_038043105.1 Bacteroidota bacterium | reverse complement strand
GCCACAATAATCCTTCAATCGAGGCGGGATCCCGTACAACGGGACCAGGATTCCGGCGAAGAGCGGGATTCATAGGGCGGAACCCGCCGTTACCCCAAGCCAACGCAAGGTCAGGCGGGGCGACTTTGCGTGAGGAAAAGCTTTTCGACCACGTTTCTAGAATGCACTCCATGCAATGCGATCACCCACCGAAACCCCATACTTATCCGCAAAACCCGCATTCACCTCGAGAACGAACTGCGCGGGCCGTGTTGAGCTGAACGGGTCTTCCGAATACGGATTTGTGTATTTGTGAATGGTAACGATTTCATTCTTTCCATTCACAAAGATCATATCAAGGGAGATGATCGTGTTCTTCATCCAGAAGGAGCGAGGTTCTTCAGCGTCAAAGATAAACCACATCCCCTGATTCTCCGCCATTTTTTCCCGGTACATCAGGCCGCGCTCGCGCTTAGACTCATCGCGGGCAATCTCAATGTCAATGGCGGTAATCAATGCCCCCGCGGCATTTAGAAAGCGAAGCTGACCCTGCTTTTGAAATTCATATGCTGTCGGTGCAGCAGATATCTCGGGGGGACGTTTTTCTGGTGTCATCCGCTTCGTAGGGTTTGTTGTAAACAGGATGAGAAGCGCTACGCCCAGAACGCCTATCGCGACGGCAGCATACCAATTGACCCTGGTCTTACCGGGTCGAGGCTGGTTGACCGCCGGAGCTCGGTGTTTCTTAGTCATACCTTTATAGGGATGGGCACGCACATTACTGTTTCTTGAAGAGTCCTTTCACCGCGTCTTCCAATTTCTTCTTTACCGCATCGGTTTGCTTCTTCTTCTCCTGTTCGACGCGTGTCTCAAGCTCCTTCTTCTTTGAGTCAGCCATCGCGCTCTTTTCATTCACAAGGGACTCATATGCTCTAAGTCGGCCAACGGCCTCATCTTTTGTCTGGTTGAAGATCTTCTCGAATTCCGCCCTCTTTTCCGCAATTCGCTGATTAACTTTTGAGCGAATCTCGCTTTGCAGCCGAGCCAGCTCATCTCCGATGACCTTCTTTGTTCGAGCCGCGAGCTGATCGTCTAGGTCGGTTGTCAAAGCGAGATCGAAAGGTCCAGCAGTGTTCCACGTGCGTAGCTGTACCCGAAAAGCGGAGATCGATGCCAGCACATCCCGGACGATACGTTCGACATCATTACGAGGCGGCCGATCAAAGCTTAGCGCGAGATCGCGAAAACCGATGCTCAAGCGCGAATCAAACCGATTACCCGGGACGGAAACCTCAGCAGCAACAGTTGTGACTGCTTGAGTAATCTTTGAAGGGACAAAATCTGCCTGGCCAAACTCAACATCGCCCACGGTGAGGCCTTGAACCACCAACCTGTAGTTGTCGGTCGGTACTTCGGGTCGTCGGTCAACCGAAGCGTCAAACGTAAATGAGGCTCCTGGAGCCTTAAAGCCAGACAAAGCAACGGTTAACGGGAAGCCAGTAATGCGCTGGTTGTTCGTGATGTTGTGAACTGCGCCATGGGCGTAGAAGTAGTCAGGATTCTGGTTCTTGTCCTCACCCCCAGAGATCACGACGTTCTTGATCCACCATTTAGGA
>JBBTCR010000042.1:0-1840 GCA_038043105.1 Bacteroidota bacterium | reverse complement strand
CGAACGTGAAGTAGAACTGGAAGTCCTTGATCGGGCGCTTGGGAACCCAGATTTGATCGCCTGATTCGAGCATGGTCGTCCTCGGATCCTTCCACTCAAGAGAGCCCTTCTTAATGATTCTTGTATCACCCTCAATCGCCAGTTCCGAGAAACCACCGGCTTGTGCGACGTAGTGCTCGTAGCTCATTCCAGGCACGTAGGCAACATACCCAGGGTTGGCAACCTGGCCTTGCACAAGAACGCTCCGGAGATCCGATGCGACAACAACAATATCATCATCTCGTAGCACGATGTCCTGAGTGGTGTCCTGCTGCTGAAACAACTTCTTGAAGTCCACAACAACCGGTTGGCGCCCGATTTTGACGTCAAGGAAAAACAGGCTGCTGTCGGTCTGGTTCAGTTGGTGCGTTCGCAACCCACGGAGAATTTCCAGCCTCGGATCCACGATGTCTCCCAGCTTCTCTTCTCTCCGCAGGACAAAGGACCCGTTGAACAACGCGTGCTCTGTGAAACCTCCTGCGGCCTGTATGAGCGATGTCAGCTTCATCCCCTCAGTAATAGGATAGAAACCAGGCTGCCGCACCTCCCCGACAACCGTCGCTCTGCGGGCTCTTGGCAAGCCCCTCTTCTCTTTGACAACGATTCGATCTCCGGGAAACAGCCTCGGGTTCTCTTTTGAGCCGGCACGAACTGCTGAAAGGTCACACACCTGCTCCTCAGCACGTCGACCAAGAGAGTCAACTCGCGTAATGACCGCAGCTGAGAGATCTGCAGTGGGCAGCGTCCCGCCAACAATGTCAATCATATCAAGGAGATTGTCCTCTTCAGCATATTCATAGACCCCGGGCGCGTTGACCGCCCCGAAAACCATCACGGAATTCCTCTTGATGAGCTTCCGTGGCACAACGATAACGTCTCCGTCGAGGAGGAATGGGTTGAGCCGATCATCGCGTGTGGCGTAGAATTTAGGGATATCAACGCGCAGCGTGTCCCCCCTGCGTCTGATGAGCTTGATGTTCCGTGTGGAAGTCTGCTCGTACAACTGATCGCTCTGAGTGATCCGCGGCGGCTTGTAGGCATCGGCTTGAATGGGGAATCCGTCTGTTGCCGACACTGCTGGAATAGTGTATGAGGATGTCGGATACTGCACGGAGGCTCCTTCAAGAAGGACCTTCTCCACGCGATCAACTGCGCTTGCGATGTATTGACCTTGCTTCGTCACGACTCCCTTCAGTGAAACCACAAACGTTCGGGGCCGCAAGAGTGTAACAGTGATTTCTCCCGCTGGATATCGCTTCCGCACGATCTGCTCGGCTTGATGTTTGACCTGCGACAGTCTTCGATCCTTCACGCTGATCTCGCCAACGGTCGGAATGATCAGGGTCCCCTCTGGCGTGACCACAAGAGAATAGCTGAAACTGACCGGGCCCCATACCGCAACGTTGAAAAGGTCAGACGGCCCAACGGTGTACGTATCCGGATCAATCGCTCCTTCCATCGGCAACGCCGTTACGCGCTCAGCGGCTTGCTCTCTCCCTGTCAGGCTTTGCAGCGCCCGTTGATCCAACGCACGTTCAAGAAGCGAGGAGCGATCGCTCACCTGCGCAAGGGCACTTTGTTGCCACATCAGGAGAACGAACGAAATGAACAACCCTCTGAGTCTACGCATTTGATGGACCTCTCCTTAGATCGTTTTACGAAGAATCTCTGCAATCCGTTCCGCAGCGTGACCGTCCCACAGATCCGGAACACTGCCTCTTTTCGCCTTGCCGTCAAAGACCTCGAAGCTCCTACGAACGATGAGCTCAACATCGAGACCACAGATCCGATTTGTCCCAAT
>JBBTCR010000041.1:0-8309 GCA_038043105.1 Bacteroidota bacterium | reverse complement strand
ATCCACGAAGCCGGGCTGCCGGCCGGCGTCTTCAACCTGGTCAACGGCGCAGGTCCGGTGGTGGGCGAGGTACTGGCCAGCCACCCGGAAGTCGACATGGTGAGCTTCACCGGATCCACCCGCGCCGGCAAGCGGGTGGCCGAACTGGCCAGCCAGAGCGTCAAGAAAGTGGCGCTGGAACTGGGCGGCAAATCGGCCAGCATCATTCTTGACGACGCCGACTTCGAAGCGGCCGTCAAGGGCACGCTGTCGGCCTGCCTGCTTAACAGCGGCCAGACCTGCTCGGCCCATACCCGCATGCTGGTGCCGGAGCACCGGCTGGAGGAAGTCAAGGCGCTGGCCCAGGCCAACATCGCCAAATACAGCATCGGCCCCAGCCTGGACGAGGCCAGCCGGCTCGGGCCGTTGGTGAGCGCAGCCCAGCGCGACCGTGTGCTGGGTTTTATCGAGCAGGGCATCAAGGAGGAGGCCGAGGTGATCGCCGGCGGCCCGGCGCGTCCGGCCTTCGACAAAGGCTATTTCGTGCAACCCACCATCCTGCGCGTGCAGCCGGGTGACACACTGGCGCGCGAGGAGATTTTCGGCCCGGTGCTGGTGGTCATTACCTACAAAGACGAAGACGAGGCGGTGCGCATCGCCAACAACACCATCTATGGCCTGGGTGGCGGCGTCTGGAGCCGCGACGAAGCCCATGCCGTGGCGGTGGCGCGGCGCGTGCGCACCGGCCAGGTCGACATCAATGGCGGCCCGTTCAACTCCAATGCACCCTTTGGCGGCTACAAGCAGTCAGGCATAGGCCGGGAAAACGGCAAATACGGCTTCGAGGAATTCCTCGAGTACAAAGCGCTCCAGTTCAAGCCGTCCTGAGGCGGTTTCTGGTCTATGCCCTAAACTCCCAATCTGAACAGGAAACAGAAGTCCAGCGCATGGGTGTCCAGACGACCGTCGTATTCACAGATTTGATAGGCAGCACGGCAGTCTTTGAACTGCTGGGAAATGCCAAGGCCACGCAGGCTGTCACCCAACTCACGCGCTGGATCAGCGAGGTTTTCGCAGCCCACGGTGGGCGCGTCGTCAAAACGCTGGGCGACGGCGTGTTGGCCGTATTTCCCAATGCCTCCAGTGCCGTCGATGCCGTGGTGGACATGCAGCGCGCGCACCAGAAACGGTTGGCGCAGCAATCACCGGCCGTGCGCATGCCGATCCGTGTCGGCGTTGCCACCGGCGAGGTGGAAACCGTTGATGGCGACTGCTACGGTGATGCGGTCAACGTGGCGTCGCGCCTCAACGATCTATGCGGCGCGCATGAAATCTGGGTCAACAGTGCCGAACTCGACTATTCCGACCGTCTCGATGGCGTGCGTTTTCGCCTGCTGGGGCCGATCACCGTGCGCGGCCGGGCCGAACCGTGCACCGTCTACCGGGTGGAATGGCAGGACGAGGACAGCAGCGAGTTCCTGACGCGCCAGGCCGAGGTGGACCCGGCGGAGTTGGCTGCAATGGGGGATGCGCTGGGCGGCCAGATCGAACTGTTCCGCCTGGAGCAAAGGAAGACCCTCAAGTCGTTTGAGCTGCCGGCCCACATCGGCCGCATCCGCCATTCCGAGTTCGTCGTCAATGACCCGCGGGTTTCCAGAACGCATGCACGCCTCGAGTGGCGCAACGGCAGCATCCTCCTGGTCGATGTCAGCAGCTACGGCACCTGGGTCCGCTTTGAGGGCCCCGGGACCGATGTGCAGCTCCGACGCGAGGAATGCGTGCTGCACGGACGGGGAGAGATTGCACTGGGGGCCTCATTTGCCGACGCCTCCGTACCGGTGGTGACGTTCAGCGTTTCCTGACGTCCCCAATCAACCTGCCGGTTGGCTGGGACGATAGGCCCATCTTTGGGGCTGAGCGCTTAAGGTGCGGCCAATCCAAGAAATGCGCCGGTGTCAGGGGAGCCCATCTGCCAGGGACTCTTGGACATGGGACGAGATGACCAAGCGTCACGGGCTTCGACAACTTCGCAGGCAAATTCGTGAAGCTCAACGAGTTCCGCATTCGTCAAATTGAAGAGTTCGCAGCCGTCTGCCATGGCGGCGCGCACGCCGTAGCAGATGCAGGCGGGGTCTTCGATATGAGCACGGGCGTAAGCTTTGGCGAGCTGAAGTTTGTTTTGCATGGCAGGCTCCTTCATTCGACTCGTTTGTACCCAAACGCGGGCAGTTCAAACTTCGCAATAAGGAGGGGAAATCGGGCCTGTTTACCCTGAACCGGGCGCGTCACCATGCCCGTCCAGACATCGAAGGGAAGCCCAGGCTTGGCCATCCTGGGGCGAACCTGTTTCCGCACACATCCGGCGAAGGGAAAATGTCTCATCAAAAATTCGCTGTTTTCCTCGGAGACTACAAATTTAAAGGACATTTTTGCTTGCTAAAAAACAGAAGTAAAAATGTCAAACACCGGATTTTCCAAAGAAAACTGTCAAATTTTGATTTTTTGACCAAGTCGCGAATCCTTGTTTTCAATGGCGACACCGAAGAAAACTCAACCCTACCAAGGAGTTGAAGCAGGTTAAGTTCAAAATCCCTTCACAAATTCAGCAAGGGAATTTGACAATTCAAAAGACCAGACTATTACTTACCGGATCTCTTCGGAAGTAATGGAATGGCTCTTTCATTTAGCACGCCTCTGGACGTCAAACGTCCATACGGATCATTCCGTTTTGATGTCTTCAGCTTGAAAGCTGACAGGCGGATGACGCTGTATGGAAAAGCAGCGCTTTGCCAATTCATCGAGTTGGAGTCCGATTTTGAGGTCACGGCGCTCTGCGAGCGCCCCTTACTCATCCCCGACATCAAGCCGAAAAGACAGGTCGACTTTTGGGCTCTGAATGGCGGCATCCCCACCTTTTACATTCTCGTTAGACAGGCCGAGGCATTTGAGCTGAGCAAGGAAAAACGAGCCTATAACGAATTCAAGAAATGGGTGAGCGATGAGCGCGCTGTTCTCAAGGAGGTTCTGATAGACGACTTCGAGAAGCGCCGAGTCTGCCACGACAACTGGGCCAGCATCCTCCAACACCTGGTAGCGCATAAAGGCCAGGTAACACCAACGTTGCTGGACCGATGCGCCGAAGAAATGCCCAAGGCGTTCACTCTGAACGAAATCGAGCAGAAGATGGTTGATCTTGACGAAATGCTCGTGAGGGCCGCGGTATTTACCTTGCTTGCCAATGGGAACCTTGTTTGTCCAACACTTGAAACGCAGCACCTGACCAATATGACCGAAGTGAGGCGGCTATGAAGGCTCCACGGGTTGTCGTTTTTGGGGTTAGCAGTTTCACGCGAGCTTCGATCCCTGACATCTTGGCTGATTTTGGAAGTCTTCCGAGCGTCGACGATTCAGCCTTTGACGGGAATCCAGCCGTAAAAATCACCTACCAAAGAAATCTTGAAGCCTTCAGGCTCTTTGTAGAAGAGCAAGACCTGACCTTGACGGACATCCAGCGTCAGACAACTATCCATCCCAAGCAACTGTACCGGCTTCTTGATCGCGTCGTTAGCAAAGCGCCCGATGGGCGGATCCAAGGTTTGAGAGGACTTATTCCAGGAAAGCACCTGAAGGAATACGAACGCGTTATGACTGTGAAGGCATCGTCCAAGCTACGTACATCGAGCGCAGCGGGGGCAATGCAGCAGCTCCTGAGGTGTTACCCAGCGCTTCAAAAGTGGATTTCAAAATCAGTTCGACTCAGAAAAAAGCCTTTACGCGAGGGCGAAATCCGAGCAGTAAAAAGATCCGTTCGGCTTCTTCATTCTGACTTTTTAGAGGAATGCGAACGCGTGGGCGTCACGCTGTCAGAGTATCCCTTCAATCAGGACCTCAGAGGTTTACGGTCTTTCCAAGGAATCGTACGACGCCTAGAACGGGAGCATCAGGCTGCCCATCCGAAAGCGGGAGACAACCCGCCGAAGGTAGAAGCTTCTCCTGATTATGAAAAGCCAGCTTGGCCTATCGCGCTCCGTCCGTTCATGGTTGTTCAGTTTGATGGGCACAAAATCGATGTGCGGCTGACGCTGGTGATCCCTGACCCGTTCGGCATGGAGACGATTATTGAACTCCACCGTATCTGGATACTCGTCGTCACTGACGTATTGACCAAAGCAGCTTTAGGCTATTACCTCGCACTTGGCTTGGAATACAACAAGGATGATTTCGCGGAAGCCATTCAAGCAGCCATAGTTCCACATCGGAAGGTCACGCTGACCATTCCTGGCTTAGCAGTGCGCAACGGTGGAGGATTTCCCACGGAAGTGCAACCAGAGCTGGCGTATCACCGCTGGTCGTGGCTTCAGTTCGACGAAGCAAAAAGTCATCTCTCCACGGATTCATTAACTCGACTAACAAAAGTTTTGGGAACGTGGACGATCGCAGGAAGGCTAGGAGAGCCCAATGATCGGTCATATCAGGAGCGTTTTTTTGGACTAATAGAGCAATGCTTTCATCAGGTTCCTGGCACGCTGGGATCAAATCCAAAAGATGACGTTCGCCGGCTTGGCGATGTTGGTAAAGACCTGAGTAGATTGATAAGCCTAGATGAATTGGAGCAATTGGCATACGTCGTCGTGGCCAATCGCAATGGTGAGACACAGTCTGGCTTGGGTGGTCGTGCGGCGCTAGAGGCAATGCGATACCTCACGTCTAAGCCGGAATTCATGCTCCAGACACTACCAGCGACGAAACGACATCAACTCTTTCTATTGAAGGAGGCTGTCATCAAAGTTATTCGGGGCGCAAAAAGCGTTCCACACGTCAACTTCGAAGATGTTCGATACACCTCTGACATTTTGGCGCAACGTCCGGAACTGGTAGGCAAGACAGTCCGAATTTATTACATGGCCCGCGATATTCGGAGGATCCACGCCTTCTTTGAGGACGGTGCTGAACTTGGCATCTTGGTGGCTAGTCGCCAATGGCGAACGACACCGCATTCCATCCGGCTCCGAAAGGAGATCTTTCGCCTCCAGCGACTGGGCTTAATACATTGGGGCGCAAACGATGACCCAATCGAGGTTTTCATTCGCTACAAAAGAGGAGAAGCAAAACAAAGCAAACGGGCCGCCAATTCGGTTGCAAAAGCACGGGCCGGTATCGCAGCAGCAGAGATGGATGCCGTGCACGGCGATAGTCCTTTTGATAAGAAAAAAATATCGGAGATCGAACAAGTCGCAGCAGACGCACCTGAAGCAAAACGTATTTCAACACGCAAGCGCCGTGTTTCACCGACTCCAATTTCTTTGACAAAGACGGTGATCTTCTGAGGAGAGCCTCATGAACCTGGAGTTTGTTCGGCCGTTACCAATCAACAGTCATCCAGTGATGACTCAGAAATACATTGTTCCGACGCCGTCAATTGGAGCCCTATACGCGCGCATCAGTAAATGCATCAAACTCAGAGTGCCAGGATCAATCATCTACGCGATGACCCGCTTTGGGAAGACCTACGCGGCTCGATACGTCTCAATCTTGTTGTCGCAAGATTTTCCTGGAATCGTGTCATTCACCTTTGGCTGCGTCAAGAAGAAGATTCCGAGCGAGAGTGCTTTCTTCACACTTTTGCTTGAAGCGGTAGACCATGATCGTCCAGACTCGGGGACAACCCCTCAAAAACGAATCCGGCTTATCAATAGGCTCTTGGATCTATTGATTGCCTCCAAGCAAAATCTTCTTGTCGTTTTTGCCGACGAAGCCCAAAAACTCCAGATGGAAGAGTATGAGTGGTTGCGCGAGGTACATGACCAACTCGAAAAAAAGGGCTATCGCATGATTACGTTTCTGATCGGTCAGCCTCAACTCAAAAATCAAAAATCCGCCTTGAAAGAAGCTCGGCAAACTCAAATAGTTGGTCGATTCATGATTGATGACATTGAGTTTCATGGCGTCTGCAGTGTAGAAGATGCCGCCAGCTGTCTTCTTGGGTACGACACGGCATGCTTTCCAAGCGAAAGCGAATGGACGTTTACAAGGTTCTTTCTTCCCGAAGCATGGTCTCGTGGGGTTCGTTTGCAAGATCAAGCCAGTGCGTTGTGGACGGAATTTCAGAATGTTCACGACGAAGGTGGATTCAGAACGCCCCTGGAAATTCCCATGACCTACTTCGCTCGGTCCATAGAAATAGCTCTTACGGACATCAGTAAAGACTCTGTAGATTTTGAATTTACGCCACTAATTTGGAAGCAAGCAGTGGAGGAGTCTAAGTTCGCTGCAGCGGAAGAGGAACTGTTGTTGAACATGTCGGCAGATGACGCCTCATAGGACCATGAGAAGATCCGAGCCAGCAAAGATCGTCGTCGACTATGGAGGCACGTCCGAGAAGACTTGGTGCTGGCGTCCGACATGGTATTCCGGCAGTGAGTCTGTTTATTCCCTTTTGGCAAAATTTGGTGCTCTCAATGCTTTGTCGAACAGAGAGTTGTGTGAGTTGTTCGTTGAGAGAAACTCGTACGAAGGTGTCAAAGCTGCTCGCGGTCGACCGCACTTTCCGCGTGTGGACTTACGAGCGCCTCATTCCTTGAGGCTGGGGCGCTTGTCCAATTTGCTAAAACTGGATGCGGCGCAGCTCCAACTAGCTTTTGTAAATCATCTGTTCCCCAATGCGGCGGAACTTTCTAGTTCGTTTTTGGTGTGGTGTCCTCTTTGCGCACAACGGGGCTATCACTCGCCAGCCTTCCAACTTAATTTTTTTACGACGTGTCCTCTTCACAAAATCGAACTGAGACGAGGGTGCTCAAGATGTGGCGCGACAGTGCCGTACGAACTACATGCCACGCGTAGTTGGATACTTTTTTCTTGCTGGCACTGCGGTCTCGATCATGCCAAAGGAATTCGAGAGCCACGATCCACTTTAGCCATCGACGATAGATCCTCAGATCTACTGCAGGACCATATTGAAATGGTTCGGTTTACTGACAGATTGCCGACACTCATAAACGCATGCCGCACCTTATTGGGCCGACCCTACTTGCCACTGGTTCTGAGCAAACCTGATGTTTATCGGCGAACAGCCGCTTTCAAACAATTTGTCTCAGACGTACTTGCGCGTGTGACTTTAGATAGACCCTGGGGACAGCAAGAGCTTCATATGCTGGCTCCAGTCGCTTACTTTGCAGATTATTTGCAGGCCCAAGAATCAAATGCGCCAACCAAGAACCAAAAATTGACGCAGTTCAACGACATCAGTTTGGCCCGTGCGTGGATCACTTATCGGTCGATACGACGCTTTCTTGGGAGACACGTCATAACAGGCCATCGGCACTGCGTTTCTTTGGCGATGAAGGCCTTGTGGTGGGATTTAGAAGGGGAGAGGACCAGCGCATTTTGTCCGGTTGCCTTGGCATTTGTGCGCTGGCGTATGCAGTGGGAGGGATGCAGAATTCCAAGTCAACTTGACAACCATCAACACCAGCGTGTTCCCTACGGTTTGTTAGGCTGGATTTCTGGCGAGGCCCCTGTGCCATCTTCCTTGTGGACAAAACAATATGAGGCGTGGCTAAACGGACACGTGCTTGGCTGCGCATGCTTTGATTCGTTCCACGGATGGCTCCATGCGTCTATTGATTCAGAGAAGAAAGGGCAGCTTTCTTGGAGGTTGCAGCAACACAGACAATTTTTTTGTAGGCACTGGGCAGTCAGTGGCCGCGGTACACAGGACGAACCCGGTCTGTTTTTCGTTGAGCAGACCAATGACAATGCAAACTTAATGCCTCCGGGGGGAAGGACGCATCGGCTGGAAACCATGACCGCGTTGGCAGGAATCAAGCGTTAAAACCTGTCACTGAAGCCATAACTGAGCCCACGCAGAGTAGCAAGTCCACGCCGCTTTGGGCACTTGTGGATAGGCACAGCTACTTGAAAACGTTCTCTCTCTGTTGGTATTTATAGGCTTACACGTCCCCGACATATTGCGGGAAGACGGCGCCGCGAAGTAGGCCAGCGAGAACTCCGGTCTCCCAGACTCGCACCATGCGCCAGAAAGAAAACAGGCCGCGTGATTGCGGCCTGTTCTTGAATGGGTTGGCCAGGTGGAACAAACGCCCAACGCACCGTAATCGACAGCACTCCTGACTTGGTTGTGATTTTATCAACTCTTGAAGAAGGGAGTCAAATAGCCGTGCTGGTGATTTTGAGATGCAATCGTTTGGCGATATTTATGCGAATACTCACGCTCAGAATAAAAAATTTCGTCTGTTAGGCGCCACGGCTGAACGCCAATCAACACAGTGGAAACCGACCGCATAGCGAAAATGGATGTCTCATCGCTGCTG
>JBBTCR010000040.1:0-8786 GCA_038043105.1 Bacteroidota bacterium | reverse complement strand
TAGATGAATTGATTTTGTGATAATTCCAGAGAAGTCAACATCCATTCCCTTTACCCAGTAATTCTTTCTGTCTGCGTCGGATGTGAAAGGAGTCCCTGGTTCGCAGCGAGAGCAGCCGCTCGGTACAATAGGCGATTCCACGCGGGAAACTTCTTAGTTCGGTTTTCCTTTCGAACAATGGTTTGTATGGTGGTCGTTCTTTGCGGAGCTGTCAGACCGAGTTTATCGGCAATCTCATCTGAAAATTCTTGCTCACCAGATCCAAATTCCTTGACGGCACCGTGCTGTTTGAACAGGGTAACCAACAATACTTTGATCACCTCCTCTCGAGTCGGAAGCAACAGCTCGTCGAAAATTCTTTTTTCATAGCTCATCGACCGCTCCTAGATTGTTCTGAGACGGCTACTATTTCACCCTATGCTAATCTACGAAACGGACCGGAAACATTCATCTTTTCGGTTTGGACCCCAACCCAATCACGCTCAAGACGACCACGTAGCAAGAGAGACCCGCCGCCAGCAGTTCATACCGATACGGTTTCGGCATCTGAAATCTCAGCGTCGCATCAACATCGTAAAGGAAGGACAACAATATCATAGCCGTACCGACAAGCGCGAAGAGCTGCATAAGCCTTGTGGTGCGAAATACCCCTTCACGTTCTTCTCTCCTGATCATCAACAATCCTCCCGCAATCATCACAATGGATACGAGCACAGGGGCAATGACCGGTCCGATCCACGGCACCGGGATAAGAAAGAGAATATCCCAATCGAACAGCGTGGCTGGCCAGTTGAGAGCGAGCTTGAGCCACACGTAGTAGAAGATGTCCCACACTCCGAATGCAATCAGGAAGTAACTGAACTTTTGCCAGCGGCTCTTGCCAGCAAGGATTCCTACCGCTGCGAGCATAATAACAGTGGCAAGCTCGCGAGACAGCTCAACACCGATGTGGTGGCTGCTCATGAGTCTCAACGGAAAGGAGAATCCCTCTGGATAGTAGATCGCCTGAAGATAGACCACCACCGATGCCTCAACGAACGCAAAGGCGATGGAGAAGAGCGTGACCCAGAGAATCGTGCGAGAGGTTTTCATTGCCGTGTTCACCCTCACCCCGTTCGTGACACTCCTCTCCCAATCTGGGAGAGGGAATTGGGGTGAGGTTTCAAATCAAAAAGCCGCCCTGCAAAACACAGAGCGGCTTATAAGATAGGATTCTACAATGATGCTAGTTCCCACCCGGCGCCGCTGGAGGACGTGGTGCTGGCATCGGCTTGCGCGGGAATTTCTCGTCCCTCATCGCCGCATTATAAGCGAACGCAGCCATGATCGTCGCTGCCTGCTTCATATCGTCCGCCTGGACACGATCATACACATCCATGTTGGAATGGTGCGTGCGACTATCATACTCCACAGGATCCTGGATGAACTGGAACCCTGGCAGTCCTACCGTATTGAACGACAGGTGATCGGTGCCGCTGGTGTTCTGTATGGTCAATGTCGAAGCACCCATTGAGGCGAATGGCGCAAGCCACGCCCGGAAGATCGGTCGAGCGGCTTCGTTCCCCTGCATGTACACACCTCGAAACTTGCCCGTGCCGTTATCGTGATTGAAATACACTGAAAAATTCTCGTACGCCGGTTTCTTCTTGAGTTCTCCGCCTCCACCCATCATCGCTGCCATTCCAGTCCCCACTCCCTCCTGCTCGGCAAGGTGCTTCGAAACGTACGCCCGAGAACCGACGAGGCCTTGTTCCTCAGCGGCCCAGAAGCCCACGCGGATTGTCCGCCGAGGTTTCAAGCCGAGGGTCTGGATGATCCGCACCGCTTCCATGGACGCAGCAACTCCGGTTGCGTCGTCCGTCGCGCCGGTTCCCGCATGCCAGGAATCGAAATGACCACCCAGCATCACAATTTCGTCTTTCAGGTCGGTGCCGGGGATCTCAGCGATGATGTTGAACGTCGAATCCGCAGGTGTGAATTCCACCTCCAGATTCATCTCGATCTTTACCTTCTGTCCCTTTTGAATCGTGCGGATTATCCGATTGTAGTGCTCTGCAGCCAACGTCACCTGTGGGACAATCTGCGGAGCCTTCGCATCGTAGGGACTCACACGCTGATCAAACGGAGTAGCACCAGCGCCCGGAACCGACGCTGAGCCGACAAAGATCGTACCTCCATCTCCTCTACCAACATCGAACACGGCGAGTGCTCCCTCTTTCTGGCACATCTCAAGTTTCTTCGGACCGAGAGCTCTCATTGCCGAATCTCTTGCAGCAGGCGTCATCCGAGCAAAGTCCGGCATGCGGCGGGGCTGGCGCCCCCCTTCCTGCATCCCCGCATTTGCCAGCCGGAGCAGGTCTGAGTCTGTCAAGCGACGACCTTGAGGTTCAAAGTTCGCAGTGAGTTCACGCGGATCGCTGATCAGCACGAACTTACCCTTGAGCTGGCCTTTGAATTTCTCCAGCTCCGCTTCCGACTTCGCGTCGAAGTAGACGACATCCGTGCTGACGGTCCCTTTCAGCCCAGGCGTCCATGCCTTCGGGTAGGCAATCACGGGAAAGGCACGGGGCTGCAGGGCATTGATGTGGAACCGCTTGAGCGTCCATCCCCTACCGAAGGGCAGCTTGTCGTAATAGATATTCTGCAGGCCCCACGATGCGAGCTTCTGGCTCACCCAGTCCGCGGCTTGTTTGTATTCAGGTGAACCGCTTAATCGCGGTCCGTAGACGTC
Organism: Bacteroidota bacterium; assembly: GCA_038043105.1. Classification (GTDB taxonomy): domain Bacteria; phylum Bacteroidota; class Ignavibacteria; order UBA10030; family UBA10030; genus VGWB01. The sequence goes on along the minus strand of JBBTCR010000040.1, from coordinate 6,055 downwards.
CGTGAGATAGCTCAGGATTTCCATCACCTGGGATCGATTCATCCCTTCATCTTTAATCCTACTAATCACCGCCGTGTCGACCTTCTCTACCGCAATTTGAGCGGCGGTGAACTGCGCGACCAGGACGACAAGAATTACCACACCAAGCATGCGTTTCATCGTTATTGCCTCCTCCTTGAGATATGGATATTGAGCAGGTTGTTGCTTGAATTTCTTAGTTCTGAGGCTGCAGGTGCGAGCGAACCCGTATTAGACGTAGACTGTCTAAGAAAGTCTCGCGAAATGCCCTATGTTGTGCCTACAGTTTGAGAGTCTTCCGGGGTTTCATAGCAAGTCAGGTTGGAAATTTGACTTGGAACAAAATATACGTGAGAATAGGACACAAAATCAAACCTTTCGTCCCATCAAAAGCCCAAAAAAATCGACCTGTAGCCGCTTACTGTCTCTCCAGCCGATTCCTTAAGAGAACGTCCACACGCTCTGGCTTACTCCCTCCTCCACAGATCAATGCCGTTTGAGACATCCTCACAACAGTAGTTGGATTCTGTTGGATGACAGAATGGAACTCGAAGCAGGCGTGCTTGGCACAATCCACTGGAGACTCGGAAGCTGGAATCAGTGGATTGCTCGTAAAGCTCGAACGGAAATTGATCAGCCGCTGCCCGGACAGGGCTCGAACTCAATGTCTAAATGATCTAGGCACGATCCACCTAAATGGGTTTTAGCCCCAGTGAAGCGGTAACCAGCAAAGGATCCGATGCGCGCAAGGTCTCCCATTGGGTCAAAAGTGCTCAAAAGCACAGAAAGACCTTTGTCTGCGCTAGTTTCTTTCTTCTCGTTTCTGGGAAGCGCAACCTTTCCAGATATTCGCAAAAAATACTTGACAGGTTCCCGTTTTTTACGCAACATGTTGCCGCGTTGATGGATGAGGGGCAGCCGATTTCCTACTCTCCCATCTGCTTTCCATGAAGCCTATCTGTTGAACGAAGAGGGGACGCTTGCGCCGATGAACCGAGTCGTGGATTCGTTCGAGATCAATCAAGGCGCGCGCCTCTTTTGCAGCCGGAGAAGTGTCTAAAATCCTGTGGGCATATGGTTGATCTCAGTTTAATGGCTATTGATCCCGAAGTTCTCAGGCTCATCCCGAAAAGCACCGCTCTTGAGCTCTCCGTCCTTCCGCTTTCATTGACGAACGACACTGTCGTCGTGGCCATGCCGGAGATGTTCAAGCGGCAGCTCGTCACAGATGTCCAGTTTCTTTTGGGGAAGAAAATAAAAGCGGTCCCCGTCCCGCAAGAGATCCTCGTTGACGCTATCCATCGGTTCTACGAAAGCACCCCAAACAAATCCGCTCAAGCTTTCGTCCCGATGCCCTTCTCATTCCGTTCAACAGGCCGAGAGGGATTGCAGCCTCAATTCGCGCCGGACGCTTCGACTATCACACTAGCGAATCGATTGATCGGCACTGCCATCAAGCTTGGGTCTACCGACATCCATCTTGAACCAATTGGCAGCATGTTCCGCGTCCGTTACCGAGTTGATGGTGTTCTCCACGAAGCTATTCAACTTCCGCCGGAGAGGGCCAAACCTCTTGTCGCGCGGCTAAAGACTATGGTAAACCTGAGCATCGCTGATAATCAGCGACCGCAGGAAGGGCGAACTCGCGTGAGGCGAGACGACCGGACGATTGACATACGCATTTCAACTCTTCCGACGGACTCGGGCGAAAAGGTTTCCGTACGAATCTTGGATAAATCGCGCCTGCAGCTTCATCTTGAGAAACTGGGTTTCGAGGATCGCGATCTTCAGATATTCCAGCAAGCGCTTCATTCGCCATCCGGATTGATCCTCGTCTCGGGTCCTGAGGGGAGTGGAAAGATCACAACTCTCTATGCAGCTCTCACATCGATCAATCGGCCCGACATCAACATTACCACGATAGAAGATCCAGTGGAATTCGATCTTCCGGGCATGAACCAGACAAGGATTCGGCTTGACCTCGGCTTGACGTTCGCCTCGGCTCTTCGAGTTATCCTCCGGCAGGACCCGAACGTCATTTTAATCGGAGAGCTGCGGGACGGCGAAACTGCAAGAATGGCGATTCGCGCGGCCCAAACCGGCCATCTCGTGCTCAGCACACTGCACACACGTGACGCAGCTTCCACCATCGATTGGCTGACGGATAGGGGGATTGAGCCATTCCTTGTCGCTTCATCTCTTAAGATGGTCTTGGCTCAACGGCTCGTGAGGCGGCTCTGCCCGAACTGCAAGATTCCCGCCAAGCCGACGCCAGAGCAACTCCTCGAGTTGGCTGATCCTCCAGTTTTGGAGGGGCAGTTCTTTGCCGGTAAAGGATGCCCTGCGTGCCACTATTTTGGCTACAGAGGTCGCACGGGAGCCTTTGAAGTCCTTCCAATTTCCAGCGAACTGGGTGAACTGATTACAGGAGGCGCACCCGTCTCGAAACTGAGAAACCGGGCGCAGGCCGCCGGTATGCTCACCTTACGACAGGCAGCACTACGTAAGGCTGAACGGGGTGAGACGTCATTGGATGAAGTTCTTCGTGAGACCCCCTCGCAGGACCAATAGTGGTTGGTCTTCAAAGGGATGGCCCCTCATTCTGCCAAGCTCGCTGGAAAGCCATAATTATTGGGCTTTTTCATCGCTTCAACGCAGATCCCCCCCGCTGTTACCGATTTTCGTTACTTCTCTTACAGGCGCATGGCTCGGTTCTCCAACCAACAGATTGTTCGTGAATTGAAAGAGGGCGATCGGCTCGGCTGTCGCCATCTGGTTGATTTGTATCAGGAGCGTCTGTTGGGGGAGGCCACCCGAGTGTTCCGCGTTCCTCGGCTTGATGCCGAGGAGCTCGTCAGCGATGTACTGCTCGCTGTCATAAACAAGATTAACACCTTTGAGTTCAAGCGGTCCGACGGCGATTTTCACTATTGGCTCATGACCATTTTCCGCAACCGGGTGAGGGACTTTATGCGTCATCGTGCCCAGACCGATGGGCTGTGGGAGAATTTTGATGAAGCGGCATTGGAGGACGATGAAACCTACTCGGCCACGGAACGAGAGGTCGTCCGCAGTATTCTTCGAAACTACGAAGAATCCTTGGGCTCCCCCGAGGAGAACGAAGGTTCGGCGAAGAGCAGCGCTAGAGGAGCGCTCGAAGTGATTGCTGAGGTGCTCGACCAGCTGGAAACCTGGGAGCGAGTGCTTTTGCGCTGTCGCGCGCTGGAGATTCCCTATGAGGATATCGCCCGCTACACAGGAAAGACAGCGAAGCAACTGAAAGTATACCATGCCCGCGTGAAAAAAAAGTTTCTTAACCTACTTGGTCGGCAGACCCCAAAGGTACAATGAACACCAAACGAGATACCATCGATCTTCTGCTGCAGGTCGCATTTCTTGAGGGAAAGATCACCACGCACGGATTGTACGAGCAGACGGTGTTAAAGAGAAAGCCGCTTGTTCGCTCTGCTGATGCGGTGAAGGCCGCCCTCTCGCAGCGACTTGAGGCCGCCCTCTTGAGCAATCGGAGCAAGGCGACTTCGCCACTAACGCTCGGCGCGTTTCTGCGCCGGTTGCGCGAACATCAATCGCTGCGACCGCAAGACGTCATCTCTCGCACCGGGATTTCATCCAACATCTACAAGATGTTGGAACACGATCGGATTTCGCCGCTGAAGATTTCGCTGAAGTCTTGGAAAGCGATGCGGCAGTTTTTCCAGATCCCACTGGATGCCCTGGAAGATATGATTCGTCGCACGCACCAACTGGTCTTTTTTCGGGCTTCGTTCAGAACAACCCTAGCACGGTACGATACCCGAAAGAATAAGAAGATGAAAGCTGCCACGTTGGAAAAAGCAGCTGAGGAGCTGTTTGTGCGAGCAACGCTTCCCCTCCCCCAAAAGGAGCAGGAGAAGCTGAATGCATTTCTCAAGGCTCTCGCAGAGGAGAAAGCTTAACTGACAAGATGAACGGAACAACATAAGGATAGGGTAGGTCTCATTTGAAGTCCGTTGCTCTTACGAGCGTTCATTGCCGATCCTTCCTTGACTGCTTATGAACAAGGTCAAAAAGCGAACACAACTTTGTATTAGCGTTGCTCAGGAGTTTCTTGAATCGTACGCGTCACACCAGGGGCGGTTAACGCCACCGATCCCCGTCAGCGATCTTGCCTCTTGGCTGGGATTCCAGGTTGTCTATTTGTCACTCGTTGAGGACGAGTTTTCAGCCCTGGTGAGCACCCGCGAGAAGTTGATCGGGATAAACAGTCGGCATCACCGACGTCGCCAGCGGTTCTCCATTTGCCATGAGCTTGCCCACATCCTCCTCAATCACCCGCCCGAATCTCGCTGCTCAAGAAAGGAGATCGATCTCTACAACGCCGAAGCGGATGAATGCGCAGCCGAGATTCTGATGCCAGCCAACCTGCTCAAGGAATGGCTGCAGCAAACCCAGAGCATCTCTGAGCTCGCACGCATCTTTGACGTCAGCGAGGAAGCAATGACGCGAAAGCTCATCAATCTTGGCCTTTTGGGGCGGCTCGTGAGGGATACTCAAGTGGGCTGGGACATCGGGGGATGAGAGCGTCCGGACGATTGCAGCCTGTTACCTCCTTTCGTTACTATTCTTATAAGGATAGTTCACTGTTCCCATAACTACCATAACGATAGGAGAATGTCATGACAAAACCCAACGCTCTGTTCTCAACGATGGTCCGGGCGGGCCGAACCACGTATTTCGTGGATGTGCGAGAGGCCAAGAACGGCAGCAAGTACCTCTCGATCTCGGAAAATAAGATCACCGGTGATCAGAAGAAAGAACGAGTCACCGTGCGAGTTTTCGGGGATTCGATCGAGGAGTTCAAGCAGGCTATCAATGATGCAGTTTCGGCTGCCTCTCAATAGTCCGGCGACTTGCTTCCCTTGAAAAGGCCAATCCCTGACGGAGGATTGGCCTTTTTCTTTTTTTCCCACCGCTCCTTTTTCAGTTGCGCCAAGCTTACAACGCAAGGGGAGCGAGAGGCGGCTCTCGTTTAGCTCTTTCCCCTACTGACTTACCAGATTTTTCCCTACACTGAGGAAAACTTGATCACTAGGGATCCTCGCGTCCGATAAATGATGAACTCGCGTCATCTACGAACCACCTCAATCACGCTCTGTCTGTTCCTTTTGACGCTGAGCAGCTCATCTGCCCAAGACTCAGCACGTGCCCGTCAAGCGGTGTGGAATACGATCTCTCGCGACGGGGATGACCTTATTTGCGATGCTTCTTCCTTTTTCACTGCTCCTTTACGATTTGGCAGGGAAGAGTGGTCATACACTGCTGGAATTCTCGGCGCAACCGCATTACTCTTCACCTCAGATGCGGCTATACAACAGACTATCAGTATCGCTGAGCGCAGTTCGATCAACGGAGACTTCTGGGATATCCCCACGGTGTACGGTTCGATCCATCTTGCAGGTGGATTAACGCTAACAACGTACGCCACCGGGCTCATTACCGGAAACCAAGAAATGCGAGTCACTGGCCGACTCTTGGGTGAGAGCCTGCTGCTCGCGGGGATACCGACACTTGCCATCAAGTACTTTACTGCCAGGGCCAGGCCATACACGGGGATGGGTTCTTGGAGATTCAACGGTTTCTTATGGAGCGTTGCTATGCAGTCTTTTCCTTCCGGACACGCGAGCGTTGCATTCGCGATCTCGACAGTGCTTGCGGAGCGAGCAGACAACATATGGGCTCGGGTGGGACTGTACGGACTAGCCTCGCTCACCGCGCTTGCCCGCGTGCGCAACAATCAGCATTGGTTCTCTGATGTGGTTGTTGGCGCGGGTCTAGGGTTGGCGGCTGGGCTTCACGTCACGGCAAGAGAAGAGCAGCGCACATCACCACATGCAACTGAGTGCAGAGTCATCCTGTATCCTTCATCAAGCGGCCTGACAATTGCTTGCAGGATTAACTGAATTCATTAACCACCGGCTAGATTTTTCGAGAATTTCAAAATGCTCCGTTCGCTGTTCATCTGGATTACAGCGGGTTT
>JBBTCR010000039.1:0-1177 GCA_038043105.1 Bacteroidota bacterium | reverse complement strand
GTCGTTTTAGAGTGTGCATGCTCTGCCGCTGACGAGGTTTGACCCGGGGTCTACGCCACCTCCTACTGGCTCCACCGCATTCTCAAATTTGATATTCGGCTGCGTATTTACTACCTTGTATGTTGAATTTCCGCAATAGAGCGGGATTTTCGAGACGTTTGAGAAAATAATCCCCCGTTTCCACCATCTGACGCTAACCCATGCCCTCGCAGGGAGACCAAGAGTTTCGTTCGCTGCAGGAAGAGAATCAACGGCTCAAGCGCGCCGTTGAAGAGCTCTCTATCCTCAACGATCTCGCCCGCGCGATCGGCGCTTCTCTGAACACGCAGGAAATCATTCAGACCATCGTTCGCCGGTCGCTGCGCGCAATTAATGCGGAGCAGGGAGTCATCACTCTCGTCGAAGAGCAATCCACTCAAGCGATGAGGACATTGGTACGGACAATGGTGAGCTCCAGTGACCACGAACATTTCCACCTCAGCCAGGCCGTCCTCGGCTGGATGCATCTCAATCGGAAACCGCTCGTGGTCAACGATCCGCGCCGCGACGAGCGCTTCCAGGGCGTTCAGTGGGTTGAATCTATTCATTCTCTCCTCGCTGTGCCAATGATGGTCAAGTCCGAAGTGCATGGTGTGGTTACGCTCTATAATAAACGAGATGGCAAACCATTTTCCGACAATGACCAACGCTTGCTCGCCATCATCGCTGCGCAGTCAGCTCAAGTTGTCGAAAACGCTCGACTGTATGAGAAGGAACGAGATCTTGTTAAGATACAGGAAGAAGTACGCCTTGCGGCAAGAATTCAAGAGGAGCTCCTGCCGAAGTCGTATCCTGTTATCCCCGGCTACGAGGTCGCCGGCAAGACTCTTCCCGCGCAGGAAGTCGGCGGCGACTCTTACGACTTCATCACCATAGATGATCACCGAATCGCCATTTGTCTCGGCGATGTAAGCGGCAAAGGCCTACCGGCATCGCTGTTGATGGCGAACCTCCAGGCAACGATACGCGGACAAACGATTGTAGCCAATTCTCCAAAGACATGCCTTGAACGCGCAAATCGTCTGCTGTTTGAAAGCACGAGCCCCGAGAAATTCGCAACTCTGTTCTACGCCATTCTTGACACGAAAGATCACCAGCTCTGCTGTTCCAACGCCGGCCACGAACATCCATTCCTCCT
>JBBTCR010000038.1:0-3194 GCA_038043105.1 Bacteroidota bacterium | reverse complement strand
GACTACAACATTGCCCGAGCGCTGTTTCTCTCGATGGTCGCAACTCTTGAGCATCGCAACATCGATCTGAAACTGCCGGTCGTGGGGTCACTCAAGCTTCCGCTGACCTTCGAAGAAGACAGTTTGTTCAGAGCTCGTCAAAAGAATCTCCCTCCACGCCTGTATGGCGATACTCCGGCTGGCGAAGCTGGCGACAAAGACAAGCTGCAGCACTTCTTTGCATCAGCGTATCTTGCCTATGCATCGGAATCACCTGGTCTTACGCGAGCTTCGGGAGATCTTGTCGAGCGGGGAGAGGCGGAGTTCGTTGTGGGAGGTGCGGATGATCCCCGCGACGGGCGGGCGAACAAGCAAGGGGAACGATTCGGTCACGATCTCTTGACGGTAAGAACCCTGCTGCCGTCCGACTATTTCAACTTGCCGGTTGATGAGTAACACAGTAATATGAAAACGATACTTGTAGTTGATGATGAGAAGAGCGTTCGAGACTCCCTGAAGATGATTCTCGAGTACGAGCATTACGACGTGTTGTTTGCGGACAATGGTGAGCAGGCACTTCGGCAGCTTGCCACCGCAGCAGTCGATCTAATTCTGCTCGACGTGAAAATGGCAGGCATGGATGGACTTGAGGTTCTGCAGAAGGTGCGTGAAAAGAGCACCGAGTTGCCCGTCATCATGATTTCCGGTCACGGCAGCATTGAGACGGCCGTCGAAGCAACAAAGCTTGGGGCCTTTGATTTTATCCCGAAGCCCCTGGACCGAGACAAGTTGTTGGTGACGGTCCGGAACGCACTAAATCAGGCGAAGCTGTCGGAAGAATATCGCAAGCTGCGGGAATCAGTGGAGGGGAAGTGGCAAATCCTGGGGGAGAGCGCGAAGATCAAGGACATTCTCGCGGTCATCGAACGAGTAGCGCCAACCGATGCGCGTGTGTTGATCGTGGGTGATAACGGCACGGGCAAAGAGCTGGTCGCGCGGGCGATCCATCGCAACAGCAAACGTTCGTCTAGGCCCTTCGTAGAGGTGAACTGTGCAGCGATTCCTTCCGAGCTCATCGAATCGGAGCTCTTCGGACACGAAAAAGGAGCGTTCACCGGCGCGACGGCACAGCGTATCGGCAAGTTCGAGCAGGCGGACGGGGGAACGCTCTTCCTTGATGAGATAGGCGACATGAGTGCTCGTGCGCAAGCGAAAGTCCTTCGCGCTCTCGAAGAGGGAACCATCGAGCGGGTCGGCGGAAACAAACTGATTTCCGTCGATGTTCGGGTTATCGCCGCCACCAACAAGAACCTTGAAGAAGAAATTAAGAAGGGGAATTTCCGCGACGACCTGTACCACCGGTTGAAAGTGATTCCCATCTACGTCCCCCCCCTTCGTGAAAGGAGAGAAGATATCCCGCTGCTGGCAAGAGCTTTTATCGAAGATGTCTGTGTCCGGAACGGCATAGCACGGAAAACCACCTCCGATGAAGCGCTGGAACGGTTGGCGCAATTGGAATGGCGCGGTAACGTCCGAGAGCTCCGCAACACGGTTGAGCGACTCGTCATTCTCTCACCCGGAAGCACGGTGGATATTTCCCTTCTGGATTCTGGACCGAGCGGAGCTCGCGCAGAATTCGAGGACATTGTGAATTTGGGTGGGACGTTCCAGGAATTCAAAGAACGGGCAGAAGCAGCGTTCATCAAAAAGCAGCTCGAGCTCCACAAATGGAACATTTCGAAGACGGCAGAAGCTCTCGATATTCAGCGAAGCCATCTCTACACGAAAATGAAACGATACGGATTGTCGAACCCATCGGCGCCGGATGATGAAGGAGAAAGTTGATGAAAGGGATCAACAACCGACAGAAAATGATTGTCAAGCCGCGTGAGAGCGTCCAGAAATTCGTACTGTCTGCGGGAAGACTCAAGAAGGGAGTAGGGAAAGGAAAGGACGAGGCTCGAACAAAAAGGCCACGCTTGGGCAAGAAGGGGTCAGAATAGGTCTCGCATCGCGCTGCGGTTCCCCCGTCTACTTCCCCTTGTGCCTCGCCCTTGCAACTTCATACATCATTAACGCTCCAGCCACTGACGCATTCAGAGACTCGATCCTTCCGTACAACGGTATCTTCACAACAAAATCACACTTCTCTTTCACCAACCGGCGAATGCCTTTTCCTTCGCTCCCCATGACAATCGCAGTCGGTTGAGCGTAATCGATGTCGAAGTACAGACGGTCACCGTTCATATCTGCGCCAACGATCCACAGGCCTCGCCGTTTGAGCTCATCGAGTGTCTGGGCAATATTGGCGACTTTCGCGACGGGAAAGTAGAGTGATGCACCGGCAGAAGTCTTTGCTACTGTCTGGCCAACCGACGCCGAGTGATGCTTTGGTATGATGACGCCGTGAGCGCCTGCACACTCGGCAGTCCGGATAAGTGCTCCGAGATTGTGGGGATCCTCAATCCCGTCGAGCACAACAACAAAGGGAGATTCTTCTTTTTCTCGTGCCACGCTGAGGATTTCATCGACTTCGACGTATTCTTTTCCCGAGACAACAGCAGCGACTCCCTGAGCAGTAGCATCCTGACAGAGCTCGCTAAATCGCTTCTTATCAACCTCCGACACGGGAATGCTTCGCTTTCGAGCGAGCTGGCGAATCCGATCGATTGCCCCGCCCTTCGCTCCAAACACAACGACGATCTTCTCCAACGGTGCTTCCGATTTGAGCGCTTCAAGAACGGGTTGTCTTCCTACGATCAATTCGTTCATCGCTTCTCACTTCCGAGGCGGTCGTTCAGCCCAAACGAGCTGACGCGTATGGATCTGTAGCGAGCGAGGATCCAGCCAATCGAAAATACCACGATCGCACCGACGAATATGAGGTAGCCCAACTCCGGCTCTCCGAACAGCCGAAACGCAAGTCCCACAACAGCCATGAACAATCCGATCCACTTCAATACCTTGCCGGCGGAGTATGCCAAATCTCGTGGCATCTCTTTTCGCAAAAGCCGTGCAACGTGCTTGCGGTCAATTGGGGCGGTGAGTTCATGCTTGCCATTGACGAGGATAACCGGGACGGAGACCAAGTATTTGTCGTACTGAGGATGGTCGGGAGTCAATTTCACTTCGCGCAGCTCGAACGGGATCTTCGTTCGCAGCTCATGCAACATCTTTTGCGCTTCTGCGCAGAGGGCACACTGATCAGTTGAGTA
>JBBTCR010000037.1:0-1803 GCA_038043105.1 Bacteroidota bacterium | reverse complement strand
ATGAGGGGATGAGATCTTTTGTAGACCTCCCTGTCAAACACAGCGGAGGTTTTTTGTTACGATAATCCATGGAGAACACGAGAGGGTACATGTGAGATCGATTCGCGTGAGGACATCGTGGATTTTGCTGCTGTTTCTTCCATTTGTTCTGTTCGCCGGAAGCAATCCGAAGAAAGCTGTCGCTGTTCGCACGCCGGTTGTGCCGCGCATCGATGGTGTGCTCGATGAGCCGGAGTGGAAGCTGGCAAAGCCGGAAACGGAGTTCACGCAACAAGATCCTGTGGAAGGGGCTCCCGCAAGCATGCCCACAGAAATCCGGATTCTCTATGACAACGAAGCGCTCTATTTCGGCTGCATGATGTATGATCCCGAGCCCTCGAAGATCGTCGCACGACTTGCCCGCCGGGACGACGAGATCATATCGGACATCATTTCGATTCGACTCGATACCTATCACGACCACCAGACCAATTTTGAGTTCACGATCAATGCGGCGGGTGTGAAGGTCGACATCCTCCAATACAACGATGGTCGCGAGGAGGATGTTTCCTGGGACGTGGTGTGGGATGTCCAGACACGGATCAATGACAAGGGCTGGGTTGCCGAGATCAAGATCCCCTATAAGGCGTTGCGATTTCCACAGCAGGAATCGTATGAGTGGGGGTTTCAAGTTTACCGTCGCATCGCTCGCACGAACGAGAACCAACACTGGGTCCTCATTCGGAAAAGCGAAAGCGGCTTGACCTCCAAGTTTGGTCACCTCGTTGGGATTGAGCATATTCCCTCTCCAACGAATATTCAAGTCATTCCTTATGGGGTCGGAAGCGGTCGCTTTCTTCCAAAATCTCAAAGCTACCCTGAAGGGCGCGACTTCTCCTCGGATGCCGGATTTGATTTCAAGTACAGGCCCGGCGGCGGTCTCACGATCGATGCAACCATCAATCCGGACTTCGGTCAGGTGGAAGCCGATCCGGCGGTGCTCAACCTTACGACATTTGAAACATTTTATCCTGAGAAGCGCCCGTTCTTCGTTGAGGGTCTACAGATTATCAAGTTCACAACGTTCGGCGGCGATTTTGGTCCCGGACTTTTCTATTCACGTCGCATCGGTCGAGCGCTGAGCGTTGAGGGCCCGCCAGGAGGCTACGTTCTGGATGAGCCGCGGTTCGCCACGATCTTGGGCGCGGCAAAGATTTCGGGAAAAACATCAAGTGGGCTCTCCATTGGAATACTCGAAGCCGTCACGAACAAGGAGACGGCGACCTTTGTTGACTCCCTGGGAAATCGAACAAGGGAAGTCGTGGAGCCGCTGACGAATTTTAGCGTCGTGCGACTGCGTCAGGATCTCTTTGAGAACTCGAACATCGGCATGATTCTCACCTCGGTGAACCGCGACGGACGGTTGCCGGCGATGACGGCCGGTGCCGACTGGAATCTCAGATTTCAGGAAAGCATTTACCGCGTTGATGGCTTCATGGCGGGGTCGCGGACAACGAACGGTTCTGACGAGCGCTTACAGGGAACGGCGGGGAAATTCAATTTCAGTAAAGATGGCGGTCCACACTGGCGCGGCTACGTGTCTCTTGACTGGACATCCAAGCGGTACAATATCAATGACATGGGATACTTCCGACGACCGAATGACTACGGTTGGCTTGCCCAGATCTTGTACAGGGACGATGAGGTCACGGACTTCAAGCGCATCTGGAGCCTGAGTAGCCAGTATCACCTCCGGAGAAATTTCGATGGGGCCGAGCTGTTCGACCAGCTTACATTCGCAGGAGAAATACTGTTTCCAAGCTA
>JBBTCR010000036.1:0-1397 GCA_038043105.1 Bacteroidota bacterium | reverse complement strand
TTACGGGGATGATCGGCGACCCGTCAGGAAAAAGCAAAACGCGTCCCTCCCTCACGCTTGAAGAAACCCGCCGTAACGGGCAATCCTACTTCGAGCAAGCGACAAAGATCCTTTCCACGAATCACGTGCGCATGGAGTACAACTCGGAATGGCTGGGCAAGATGAGTTTTGCCGACGTGATTATGCTTGCCAGCAAGTACACGGTTGCACGGATGCTGGAGCGTGATGACTTCACTGAGCGACACAGGGCGGGCGAACCGATCAGCGTTCACGAGTTCCTCTATCCGCTCGCGCAGGCCATGGATTCCGTTGCCATAGAGGCCGACATCGAGCTCGGCGGCACGGATCAAAAATTCAATCTGCTCGTCGGGCGCGACATTCAGCGTGAATACGGGCAGGAGCCACAGGTCATCCTCACCATGCCGCTCCTCGCCGGCACCGATGGAATCGAGAAGATGAGCAAGTCCTTCGACAATTATATTGGCATCAGCGATCCGCCGCGGGAGATATATGGTAAAACACTTCGGATTCCCGACAGGCTCATCTCTTCCTATTTTGAACTTACGAGTGATATCTCGAGTGAAGAGCTTGCGGTCATCAAACGGCAGCTTACTGATCCAACTGTGAACCCCCGCGACCTAAAGCGGAAGCTCGCGCGAACACTCGTAACGATGTACCACAGCCCCGATGCAGCGAAAAGCGCTGAAGAGGAGTTCGATCGTATTTTCGTCGAGAAAGAGACACCTGACCAGATCGAGGAGTTCCACCTGAGCCTCCCAAATGGAGACACGAGTATCATTGCCCTCCTCGTCCGCACGCAGATGGCATCATCGAGAAGCGAAGCCCGCAGACTCATCGAGCAGGGCGGCGTGTCCATCGACGGAGAAAGAGTCGAGGATGCCAACGCGCCAATCCCTGACAAGCAGGTGTTCATCCTGAAGGTGGGCAAGCGCAGATTTTTGAAAATCATCCGCCCATAGCATTCATTCATCACCATCAACTCTTAAGAGGGAGATGAGGACGTGTTCGTACCCACCAAGATGTTTTTCACCAAAGGCGTCGGCAGGCACAAGGACTATCTGCAATCCTTTGAGCTAGCGTTGAGAGACGCCGGCATCGAGAAGTGCAACCTCGTGACCGTCTCGAGCATTTACCCGCCAGGCTGCAAGCGGATACCGAAGGAGGAAGGTCTCAAGATCCTCCTGCCGGGTGCTATTACGTTTTGCGTTATGGCGCGGAACGCGACCAACGAACCGAATCGACTCATCGCTGCATCGATCGGCGTCGCGCAGCCTGCCGATGCAAGCGCCTACGGGTATCTCTCCGAACACCATCCGTTTGGCGAGACGGACGAACGGGCGGGTGAGTATGCCGAAGACCTCGCAGCGACGATGCTC
>JBBTCR010000035.1:0-1448 GCA_038043105.1 Bacteroidota bacterium | reverse complement strand
AATTTTCTGCAATGAATATTCTTTCAATGTTTATACGATTTTCAACAGCCTGCTAAAGGACGTGTTCTATTGTATTGCGCATCGGCCAGCCCGACCCTTAAGGGTCGGGCTGCAGATCAATCCATTGCGTTTGAAGGGCGTTCACGCCCTTCGTTCAGGCCTCCTCACGCGAGGGAAGATTTTTGTACCACGTGAAATACAGAATCACACCCAGCGTCAGCGTTATTCCTATCCAAAAGGACAGCAACCCCCATTCTCGCAGAAAGAGGTAGAATGCGATCAAAGCGAGCGACACCTGCAAAAAGACTGTCAAGATTCCATTAAGAATATCGATTCGCGGCATGGGATCGTTTACCGGAACGAGTCCGCATCGGAGAGACGAGGCGAGACAGCCTTCCTACATTGAAGCAGATTTTTGCATTCTCGACACAACTTGGTGCAACGCATCAACTGCGAAATTGACTTCCTCCTCGGTCGTCCATCTACCAAGAGAGAAACGGACTGTGGCCCGCGCGGTCGGTACATCACGACCCATTGCCAGAAGTACGTGAGAGGGCTCGAGACTCCCAGACGTGCACGCTGATCCGCTTGTGACCGCAACTCCCTGCAAATCCATCCCCATAATCAGAGCTTCGCCATCCAACGGCGTCCGTGAGGAGTCAAACGAGACACTGAGAATGTGAGGCAGCGACTCCGTCGGATGCCCATTGAACAGGACCCCCTCAAACTCGCCCTCGAGCCGTCCGCGAAGCTTTGCGCGAAGCTTCTGAATTCGTTCAGCTTCCAATTCCATTGAAGCGTCACACAGCTCTGCAGCTTTGGCGAATCCAGCAGCGAGCGGCACATTCTCAGTCCCCGCACGGCGGTTGCTCTCCTGAGAACCACCCTGAATGAGTGCATCGATCGAGGTTCCTTTCCGGATATAGATCGCGCCAATTCCTTTCGGTCCATAGAACTTGTGCGCCGAAGTTGCCAGAAGGTCAAGGCCAAGCTCATCCACATTCACTCTGATCTTTCCGACGGTTTGAACAGTGTCCGAATGGAGTATGACTCCCTGTTCCTTTGCGATTGCACTGATTTCTCTGAGCGAATTAAGCGTACCCACCTCGTTGTTTGCGTGCATGATTGAGATAAGACACGTTGTGGGCCGCAGAGCCTTCCGTACTTCATCAGGATCAACAGCACCGTGTTCATCCACAGGAACAACGGAGACCTCAAATCCATCCTCGTGCAAAGTCTCGGCTGAATGCAGAACAGCGTGGTGCTCAATCGCAGACGTTATGATGTGATTCTTCCCTTTTCTGCGAGCCGCGTGGGCTGCCCCTCTCAGTGCGTGATTGTCCGCTTCAGTGCCTCCGCTGGTGAAGAACACTTCGTCCGGCTTCGCGCCGATAAATCGCGCGATGCGGTACCGGCTCTCCTCCAGTACCGCCCTCGATTCCCTTCCG
>JBBTCR010000034.1:0-8054 GCA_038043105.1 Bacteroidota bacterium | reverse complement strand
CTCCATTTTCAGTTCATCGATGAAGTCGTGGAGGTGACGGACAAGGAATCGTTCTTGATGGCGCGGAGGCTGACGCGCGAAGAGGGGATCTTCGTCGGCGGATCAGCGGGAACCGCAATGGCCGGCGCGCTCAAGGTGGCTCAACGACTTTCAGAAAAGGATGTGATGGTGGTGTTGCTGCCCGACACAGGCGAACGATATCTGAGCAAGATCTACAACGACGACTGGATGCGCGAGAATCGTTTTCTCGTTCCGGAGAAGATCACCGTTCGGTACGTCATCGAAGGCAAGAAAGAAGTGCCCAGCCTGGTTGCGATCGATCCGGTCGCGACAGTCCGTAAAGCTCTAGATCTCATTAGAGAGCATAACGTTTCACAACTGCCCGTCGCCGACAAAGGTCGTCCCATCGGCAGTGTCGATGAAAGTGATTTGATGAGCTCGGTGTTGGACGATCCCACGCTTTTCGATGCGCCTGTCCAATCCCTGATGAAACCAACATTCCCAAGCGTCAACATCGACGAAACGATCAACGACGCCATAGCACTGTTATCGAAAAAGCACCCCGCGGTCTTGATCGAAGAGAAGGGCAGCGTGGTGGGAATCGTGACGCGGTAAGATGTCATCGAATACATGTCACGCTGATACTCACAGATCAACACAGATGCTCACGGATCGGTTTGCCCAAAATGAATATGAGACAACGACTGTTGTACGGCGATTTGACGCAAAAGATCATCGGTGCCGCCTTTGATGTACACAACAGCTTAGGGAAAGGATTGAACGAAAAAGTCTACGAGAACGCTTTATCCATTAGACTTCGAGATCTGGGATTGAGCGTTGAGCAACAGAAGGCCTTGCCAGTCTATTTCGGCAACCACAAGGTCGGTGAGCAGATCGTTGATTTGCTCGTGGACGAACGAGTAATCGTTGAGACAAAGGCAGTTGATCGCCTCCTGAAGAACCATGAAGCCCAATTGCTGGCTTATTTGAAAAACACTCAGTTTCAGCTCGGCCTCCTGGTCAATTTCGGTTCTCGAGTGCAATTCAAGAGACTGATCTTTACAGTTCAAAACAAATGACAGTACCGACAATCGATGGCCGGACTCAACCTTCAGGTTAGACTAGACGCAGGTAGTCACTTCATTCCATACTCCTCATTTGAATTCTACCATCAGTGAGTATCCGTGATCATCAGTGAGTATCCACGATCAGCTATCAGCTGTTCGATCGACAATCGAAAATTTACAATCGACAATTTCGTGACTTAAAGGAGCGCCAATGGGTTTTTCGACAAAAGCAGTTCACGCCGGCATAGAGCCCGATCCTTCGACGGGATCGATTATGACCCCTATTCACCTGACCTCTACCTACGTGCAGGAAGAATTGGGGAAACACAAAGGATACGAGTATTCGCGTGTCTCCAATCCGACTCGCACCGTACTAGAAAAAAATATCGCAGCACTGGAAAATGGGAAAGAGGGATTGGCCTTCGCGTCAGGGATGGCCGCCGAATCCGCCATCTTTCAGCTGCTGAGGGCAGGGGATCATATCGTCGTGTCGCGTGACGTGTACGGAGGCACGTATCGGCTGGGGAAACTCGTGCTGAATGACTACGGCCTTGATTTTGAGTTTGTCGATACAACAGATGTGGATAATCTCAAGGCCGCGATCAAGCCCAACACGAAAATGGTGTTTGTCGAAACGCCTACCAATCCGACCATGGAGATTACCGATCTGACAGCCGTCGCGAAGTTGTGCAAGGCGAAAAAGTTGATCTCCGTCGTAGATAACACGTTTGCCACTCCCTATTTGCAGAATCCCCTTGACTTCGGCATCGACGTCGTCGTCCACAGCGCGACCAAGTACCTCAACGGTCACAGTGACATGCTCGGCGGACTGATCG
This sequence comes from Bacteroidota bacterium, assembly GCA_038043105.1. Classification (GTDB taxonomy): domain Bacteria; phylum Bacteroidota; class Ignavibacteria; order UBA10030; family UBA10030; genus VGWB01. The sequence continues at coordinate 6,151 of JBBTCR010000034.1, read as the reverse complement.
TGCTGAACGACCCGGGATTGACCGAGCGGTTGCGGTTCATTCAAAAGTCCGTTGGGGCAATTTTGAGTCCATTTGAAGCATGGATGTGCCTGCGTGGCATCAAGACACTCGGCCTTCGGATGGCACGGCATGACACGAACGCTATGGAAGTGGCCACATTCCTCAGCACACACCGCAAAGTCAAGAAGGTGAATTACCCGGGCCTGGTTTCGCATCCGCAACACCGGCTGGCGATGAAACAAATGCGTGGCTTCGGAGGAATGATATCATTCGACCTCGGCGCTCTTGACAAAGCGAAGAAACTGCTCAAGTCAGTGCGTCTCTGCGCGCTTGCCGAGAGCCTCGGTGGCGTTGAGACGCTTATTTCTCATCCGGCCACGATGACCCATGCTTCCGTGCCACCCGAGGAGCGGAAGCGTATCGGCGTCACGGAAGGTCTGGTGAGAATCTCCGTGGGGATCGAGGATGTTGAGGACATCATCGCGGATTTGAAGCAGGCGTTGGCGAAGGTTTGAAACTGGAGGAGACTCCCGAAATCTCTCAGGCATGGGCAGATTCCCGAAATCTCTCACAGCCGCGCAACTGAAGATTTCGGGAATCTACTGTCTAGTAAAGCAGGTGTTTCGCTCGCACCTTCTTAAACTTCTCGACATCCTCTTTCCACATCGAAACGATTCTCTCGGGCGGCACGCCTGCATCGATGGATGTTCGAAGCTTCGGGGTTCCGCTAAGTCGATCGATTGATCGCTCCCTCCACTTCAGACTGTCCGCGAAGAGCTTCTTTGCGGTCGACAGAACATAGACTCCTACCTTCACCGGCTCGTAAGCATTGCGGTCCGTCACATTGACGAAGATGCCGCCGCACTTCATCGACTCATGCTTTGGGTGAGTTGTGATGTTCTGCAGGCTTCGCGGCGTAAACTCCACAGGTTCGAATTTGACGCCGTTCAGCTTCAAGGCATTAAGCACGTTCGCCCATTTCTTCCCATCAACGAAAGGCGCGCCGATGTATTCGAATGGCCTCTCCGTTCCCCTTCCTTCGGAGAGGTTTGTCCCCTCGACAAAGCATGTGCCGGGATAGACCACCGCGCTTTGAAGCGTCGGCATATTGGGTGAGGGCTTGATCCAGCGTATGCCGGTTTGATCGTACCACATCGTTCGCTTCCACCCCTCCATCTTCATCACTATGAGCGAAGCTTTCACGCCATTCTTCAACCATCCCTCATTGTTGTACATCGTCGCCAGTTCTCCAATCGTCATACCGTGGGCAACGGGAATGGGATGGAGTCCAACAAACGAGCGCAGCGAGTCTTCACGCAGAAATCCCTCAACCCACACTCCTCTGATGGGATTAGGCCGATCAAGCACGATGAACGGGATGTTGTGTTCGGCAGCAGCTTCCATCGCATATGACAACGTGCTGATGTACGTATAGAATCTCACGCCGACTTCCTGGAGATCTTACATCAACACCTCAATGCCCTCGAGCATTTCATCCGTCGGTTTGTAAGTTGTACCGTACAGCGAGTAGGTGGGCACGCCGGTTTTCGCGTCAGCTCCGTGCGCGATGCTTTTACCGTCCGGTGCGTCGCCGCGAATGCCATGCTCGGGCCCGAAAAGTGCCACAAGCTGCGTGCGCTTATCCTCAAAGAGTGCGTCGGCGAGGTGCTTCTCCCGCTGTACGGGATGCCGAAAAACGGCACCATTCGAGAGGAGAGCTGAGTGGTTCGTTACCAATCCGACCTTCTTGCCATCGATGAGATGAAAGTATTTCTCGAAGAGAAAATCTGCTCCTGTCTTAACCTGGGTATGTGATGTCGCGTGGAAAAGGGCAATAAGGAGAATAAGAAAAGTGGTTGACTGTTGTTTCATTGAAGAATCTTTGTCAGTATGAAGTGAAAGAAAAAACGCACGACGTGTGCGGCTCCGCGCTCAAACGACGACCGGTCGCGCGATCGCCCACGCGGCAATTGTCATCCCATCCCATATCTCGCCGGTCCTAATCTTCTCATCGATCTGCGTCGGCAAAAGATACGATTGTTCGAACTCCTCAGTGAGATCCGGTTTCGCTGCAGCTTTTCGCAGCTTGCGCGCAACGTAGACCCGGCAGGTTTCGTTCGTTATGCCGTTGTACGGATTGAATTTCCCCACCTGCTGTAAGTCAGCAGACTCGAACCCCGCTTCCTCGGCGAGCTCGCGTACAGCCGTTGAGAGATAGTCCCCACCGGCTTTGACCCCTCCGCATGGGAACTCGAGGCTCTCTTCGTCGCACAAGTACCGATATTGCGTCACCATGACGATCTTACCGTCGTCAAGGATGGGGATGATAAGACTCGACCCATTCGTATGAACGTAGAAGTAATCTCCTACTTCGCCGTTCGGAAGCTGGAACGTATCCTGGCGATAAACCCACCAAGGATTCTTGTAGAGCTCCTTTTGGCTCAGTGTTCTCCACTTTGCAAGTTTCATGGTTGGATTTCGGATTGCGCCCGCCTGACCGCCGCCCGCTCGAACGACCCGTCCGAACGGCCCGTCCGAACGGCAAGGCCGGGCGGGCTTGGCCGGGCGGACGGAGTCGGGCGACCAGGCGGGCAGGGAATGCGAATTGTTCATCTCGCCCCGCGAGACGGACGGATTGAGGATTGTGAAACTGAGAATTCTTTAGACGAGCTCGCTTTCGGAGAAGAAAAACGCGACTTCAAACTTGCCGTTCTCGGGAGAGTCGGACCCGTGGACGATATTCTCCTCCTTATTATCCGCAAACAATCTGCGGATGGTTCCTTCAGCGGCCTCCCTCGGATCGGTTGCGCCGATGAGGGTCCGAAAATCCGCAATGGCGTTGTCCTTTTCGAGTGCAATGGGAACGCAGAGTCCGCTCGACATGTACGCCAACAGCCCATCATAGAACGGACGGCTTCTGTGAACCGCATAGAAGACGCCAGCAGTCTCTTTCGTCAATCGAACTTGCTTCATGCTCAGGACTTTGAATCCAGCCTTTTGGATGCGCGCGAGGACTTCTCCCTGAAGATTTTTCCGTACACAGTCAGGTTTCAAGATTGCCAGGGTTCGTTCAACGGCCATGGTATCCTTGTGGTGTTTTCAGTTTTGAGTTCAGAGTTCTGAGTTCGATGTTCGGTCTTCAATTCACGACTTGAGCTGGTTCCACCATCGCTCCATCACGTCGTTGGCGTTCGTATCTGCGCCTTTCTTCTTCCATTTATCGAAGAAGAAAATATCGGAGCTAGCCGGTTGCGGATTGGGGAGATCAATCTGCACGCGCATAGGCATCGGCGCCGAATCGCCGACGATAATTGCCTCCCCCTGCCGCAGCGTCGGAATTACCGTATCGAGGCCGCTGAACGTCTCGGGCACAAGCCGCCGGATGTACGATTGATCCAAGGGATTCAAGAGCCGTAGGATCACAAAATTGTTACACTGCGAGAGGATCGTTTCGGAGATCTCCGACGGCCTCTGGCTGACGATCATGCAGCTGACACCGTACTTGCGCCCCTCCTTCGCAATGCGCTCCACAGTCAGACGCGCCGACGTGGATCCCTTCGCGTTGTTCGATAGATAGTTGTGAGCTTCCTCGAACACGAGAAGGATGGGAAGATCACGGCGGTTGGGATTCCAGAAGTTGAAGTCGAAGGCTATCCTCGCGATCAGCCCAACGATGGTATTGACGACGTCAAACGGAATACCACTCAAGTCCATGATGGTGATCTTTGACTTCCCATCGAGTCCAAAGACCATCGTCAACAGTCCTTTTGCAGACTCGGAATCGGTGCACACCTGCGGCTTGAACATAAACGAGTAGCGCGGGTCGTTGACCATGCTATTGAGCTTCACCAAGAACCGGGTAAACTTGCCGAAGTGCGGCCCCTCTTTCGGTCCGCCTGGCAATCCGGTGATCTTCTCCGTATCAAGAAATTGCATTTTCGCACGCACTTCATTTATGTCAAAAAACACCGGCGAGTCAACCGTGATGATGCTAGCAAGCCTTGGATTCGCTGCTTTCTTCGAAGCGAAGATAAGATCTTGGAGCGTGGAGATCAGGGTCGTTGCATTCTCATCACGCGGGTCAACGAACATCTCGACCATCTCATCGAAGTTCATGAGCCAATATGGCAGCTCAAGCGCGGCGACATCAAAATGCTGGCAGCCATCGGGGAACGCACTCTTATATTCGTTATGGACGTCAAGGATCACGACGTTTGTGTCCGGGAGACGAACCACCTTTTGGAGCACTGAGGACACCGTGCACGACTTCCCCGCGCCGCTTGATCCGAGCACGGCAATATGTTTTCCAAAGAAGCGATTCGGGTCAAGGTATGCGCGTTCGTTCTCGAACAACGAAAGCTGACCAATGGAGAAACCGAATTTCTGATACGTCACAAACGCTGCTTTCAGGGCTTTGTCCTCCAACAGGTACACGGGCATATCGGCCGTCGGTAAAACGGAGACGCCACTCTCGAATCTACCTTTCTTGAGAGTGCCGATGGGTATAACGGACATCAGAAACCTTTGGACCACCGCGCCCTCCTCGTAGATGTCCCCCTTCTTGAATTCTGATACCATTCCGAGAACAAGCATCTGACCAACGGGGATGAGCACGTAGGTGCCTATCTGGCCGATGTAGTAGACCTTCTTGCCGATTTTCTTCGAAAGGGTCTTGATGCTGGGGTCGATCACGATCGTGACGGATGAATTCGTCACTTCTCGAATAACGCCGATTCGTTTTTCATCCCACATGTGGGCCTCCCCCTTCTATGATGTGAGCAAAGGACAACACGGTGCCGACCGTGGATCGACACCGCGTTCGTATTCAATTCATTTAACGTTTCTTAGCCTGTTTCCGAGCCCTCGTCCCCTTCGTTGGTCGGACACGTGGAGATCGATTCGGAGCTTTCTTCCTCCGGACAGCTGTTCGTGGAGGTTTGGCTTTCTTCGCTCGGACGCTGTAGCGTTTCAAAGACTTGAGGACCCGTTCCATGATCTCGCCGATGAGGGCCGGACTCTCGACCACGTGGATGCCTGCCTCGCGAAATGCCTCGCACTTTTCCGCCGCAGTTCCCTTTCCGCCCGAGATGATCGCACCCGCATGCCCCATGCGTCTCCCCGGAGGAGCTGTCTGCCCAGCCACAAATCCCACCACCGGCTTCTTGAAATATTTCTTAATGTACTCCGCCGCTTCCTCCTCAGCTGTGCCACCGATCTCACCAATCATGATAATCGCGTCGGTATCGGGGTCCTCGTTGAACAACTTCACTGCATCAATGAATCGCGTTCCGATGACAGGATCCCCGCCGATACCGATGCAGGTCGACTGACCGATTCCACGCTCCGTTAGCTGCCAGACCGCCTCATAGGTAAGTGTTCCGCTGCGCGAGACAAGACCCACACGCCCCGGCTTGTGGATGAAACCGGGCATGATTCCGACTTTGCACTCTCCGGGTGTGATGATCCCCGGACAGTTCGGACCGATCATCCGAACGCCTTTCGTCTTCAGATAATCATAGACTTTGACCAGGTCATTGGCGGGAATGCCCTCTGTGATAGTCACGATCAGCTTGACGCCGGAAGCCGCAGCTTCCATGATCGCGTCAGCAGCGAAGGCGGCTGGGACAAAAATTACCGATGTGTTAGCCTTTTCTCCTTCGACCGCCTCCGCAACCGTGTTAAAGACATGGATCGGTTTGACAAATTGGTCTTTTTCGTTACCCTGATACGTCGTCCCACCTTTGCCGGGTGTCACACCAGCGACAACGTTGGTTCCGTATTCGATCATTTGCTTGGTATGAAACGTGCCTTCACCACCTGTGATTCCCTGGACAACAAGTCGAGTATTCCTGTCAACGAGTATGCTCATAGAAAAGAGTTGGGCAGTTCTGGGTTCTGAGTTTTGAGTTTCCAGCCAGAGGCTTGAACACTAGTGCCACTCCCAAAAAGAAATATTGTGCTTTCAGAAGTCCTGGTTCCTAACGCGGAGACGCTGAGGTCGCAGAGCATCGCAGAGGGGGTCGGTTTTTCTCCGCGTTTCTCGGCGCTCTCCGCGACTCTGCGATGTAAAACACAAGATGATTTATTTGAACTGGCACTAGCGGTAAAACTTGTCCCTGAGATCCTCAATATCAGCTTTGTCGCGCAGCGC
>JBBTCR010000033.1:0-3433 GCA_038043105.1 Bacteroidota bacterium | reverse complement strand
TCAAATATTGCCGAAGACTCCTTGTCTGAAAACCTGAAGTTGAAGAACGGTGTACGCATATCCCTCGTCACCGGCTTCGCCGGACGAACGCGCGGCTGCACCCACATTTCACCTCGCACAGGAAGAGCTTCATCCCTATCGTGACCAATCTGAATACTGAAGAAATCTGAATCCCCCGTCACACGGAGGGCTGGCATATCAACATCGACGTAAAATTCTTTCAATAGAGATGCTTCGCGCTCAGCGAACCGTTTGATGAGACCTCCTACGTTCATGGTAAATCGTGGTCTTGACGCAGCTAGCGCCATCGCTTGGCGCCGTAAGCTATCGATATCAAGATGAATGCGTGACATAACCAGAGTGTCCGGCGTAACAACGATGAAGCGATCACTGCGTTGCGTTCGGTGGAACTCGTGATAGATTCTCTCTGGAGCTTCAGCGGTTGCGCGTGTCGACGTGACCATATACGGAGCCTTTCTCGCTTCGAGGAACCTCTCAAATCGAACCCGCTGCGGCGGCTCCAGGCTCGCAGCGATGCTCGACAACATCATGCGATTCAGTCGGGTGATGTTTGGATCGATTGCCATGCCTCGATCTTCCGCGACGAATACGGAAGCTTCGATCCTCTGGCGACCGATCTCAAGGACCGAATCAATCGTCTCGATCTGACGCCGAGTTGGTTTGACTTCGCTGACAAACTCATTCATCGTCACCTTCGGTATCGCTTCCACCGATTTCTTCCCGACATCAATTCTATATCCACGCTCGGCGCTTTCGTCGACTCGAAGGGCAGTCTCCGCCTTCGCATCGAGAGGCAAGGCACCAAACAGCGCAAACTGCAGCGCCTGGTTCTTGTCCACATTCGAGAACAGCGGGAAGAGCGTGCCCTTCAGGACGTTATCTTCTACAGCCTTCTGGACCAGATCGGACTGATGGCTCACATAGTCGATGACGGTCGAGCGCTGCTGAAAGAGGAGCAGCCCGACAAGAGCAACCGCGATGACGCCCGTGGCGTAGGCAAGCGGGAGGTAACGGCGTGGGAACGGAAGGAGATTCTCCTGCTCCTTTTCCTTACGCTCAATCTGGCTGGAGAGTCGAGTCCAGAAACCTGCGGTCTCCGGAAGACGCTTTTTGGACGCCAACAGGTTCTTCATCGTTTGCAGCTCCTGAAGCTCCCTCGCTGCCTCAGGATTTCCAGCAACGTACTCCTCGATCTCTCTGGCTTGCCGCTCCGTGAGCTCTCCATCAACGTACTGCGAGAGCATCTCGGAAAGCTCTTGTTTCGATCGTGGTTTCATACTACGTTCGTTCCTCCAGTAGGGGCTTCAATACGTTCCGCAGCATCGCACGCGCACGAAAGAGACGGGACTTCACGGTCCCCATCTCACATTGCAGCACTTCTGCAATCTCTTCGTACGAAAGCCCATCGATGTCCTTCAGAATGATCACCGTTCGGAATCGCTCCGGCAGCGTTTTCAGCGCCGACGCGATCAGCTCCTGGACCTCAGTGTCACGCGGCTCAACCGCGAGTTTCGACCCCAGCTCGTGATCGCTCGACTCGAGCAGCGCTTGAAGCGAAAACAGTCTCCGGACCTTGCGCTTGCGCAACTCGTCGCGACTTCTGTTCACCGCGATCCGATACAGCCACGTGTAGAACGACGACTGGAAACGAAAGTGTGGAAGCGCCTCATACGCCTTGATGAACACTTCCTGGGCAAGGTCATCGATGACATCAGGTTCGTGGAAGATGGAATAAATGAGATTCTTGATCCGCGATTGATAGCGCTCCACCAACACGCGAAAGGCACTCCGCTCCCCCTGCTGGAACAGCGTAATGAGCACCTCGTCGCTCTTACTGTCAAGAGCGCCGTCCACGACCTGCGCAAGCGACTGCCCAGCCATCGGCTTTGTTATGTGTCCGGATTCACTCATATAGACGGACGAGGTGCCTTTCATGTTCCTGCTCTTGGAGTGCTCTTGAGCCTATTGTTCCTGGTATACAGGAGCGGGGATGAATATGTTTCACTCGGCGCGCATTGTCTCCAAGGGCTCTTGCGGTAGCCACAAGAACAAAAAACTCGCATAGGCAAGTCCACTATGAGGTGCTCGGGTCCTTTGCCCACACGAGTTTCCAGAGAGGTAGGTCGACAAATTCTAGACAACTACCGCTTCCACAGGTTTGTGTTGCGGCGCTTTCACGCGTTTTTCAAACTCTTCCCTAAACCGCCGAATCATCGATTGAACCGGCCACGCGGCGGCATCACCCAGCGCACAGATTGTGTTCCCCTCGATGTTGTTGGCAACGTCCATAAGGATGTCAATGTCCTCCTGCCTTCCCTCACCCAGTTCAAACCGTTTCAAAACCTTCCAGAGCCACCCAGTCCCTTCCCGGCACGGCGTGCATTGTCCGCACGATTCGTGGTAATAGAACTTGGCAATCCTCGTGATCACTTTGATGAGGTCAGTATCTTCATCCATCACGATCAGGCCGGCGGTTCCGACCGAGGAGCCGGCAGCTTTCAACGACTCGGCATCCATGCAAACGCCCTCAAGCTGATCGCCGCGTAATACCATCGTTGATGATCCGCCTGGAATAACCGCCTTGATGCCTTTGTTACCCGGAACGCCGCCAGCATGCTTGTGGATGATCTCGAGAAGCGGCACTCCCGTCGGAAGCTCATAAACGCCAGGCTTGTTCACGTGGCCGCTGACGCCGACCAGAATGGGACCCGGATGTTTGGCGGCGCCGATCTTGGAGTACCATTCCCAACCATTGTTGATGATCAACGGGACGTTACTGATCGTCTCCACGTTATTGATCGTGGTCGGGCAGCCCCACAATCCATTCTGAGCCGGGAATGGAGGCTTCACACGAGGATAACCGCGATGGCCCTCGATGGAGTTCATCAACGCCGACTCTTCTCCGCAGATGTATGCTCCTACCCCCCTATGCACGATGACTTCCGTAGAGAAACCGGATGCAAGGATGTTCTGCCCAATGTAACCTTTTGCGTACGCGTCGTGCAGCGCCTTGTCGATCATCTTGATCCATTTCCCATACTCCCCGCGGACATAAATGTACGAGATGATGACTCCCATTGCGTACGCAGCGATGAGCGTCCCTTCGATCATGAGATGCGGGTTGAATTCAAAGATCTGTCGATCCTTGAACGTGCCGGGCTCCGACTCGTCGCCATTGACGCAGAGGTACTTCGGTTTCTCGGACTGTCCCGTTGTTTGGGATCCCGCTCCGCGGGACTTTGGCATGAAGGTCCACTTGAGTCCTGTCGGGAAGCATGCGCCACCCCGCCCCTTGAGTCCGGACTTTTTCACTTCCTCCGTCACATCCTCAGGCTTCATCTGGAGAGCTTTACGGAAAGCCTTGTAGCCTCCGTGAGCTTCATAGACGTCAAGTTTCTGTAAATGCCTGATG
>JBBTCR010000032.1:0-2568 GCA_038043105.1 Bacteroidota bacterium | reverse complement strand
CCGACGTCGTCCATCACGAGCTCGGATACGGTAGGCAAGCTGGTCCTCACACTGGCGGAGAACAAGATCGCGCTCTTCTCTGCACATACAAACCTCGATTTCGCACGTGACGGAGTCAGCTTTTCACTCGCGCGGGCCCTCGGACTCGAGAATGTCCGATTTCTTGCTCCACTCAAGGACTCGCTCGTTAAGATCGCAGTTTTCGTTCCCGAGGAATACGTGGAGCCTGTCACCGCCGCGATGGCAACTGCTGGTGCAGGTGTTATTGGGAACTACAGCTCGTGTTCGTTTCGCCTGAAGGGGACCGGCACATTCCGAGGGGGCGAGCAAGCGAAGCCCTTCGTGGGAAAACCGCAGAAGCTCGAGACAGTCGAAGAGGTCAGACTCGAGATAATCGCGCCGCGGGCAAGGGTGAACGATGTCATCGCGGCAGTGAAAGCCGTGCATCCCTACGAAGAAGTCGCGTATGATGTTTATGCGCTGGAAAACACAAATCCGAATTTCGGTATGGGGGCGCTGGGGGAGTTGCCTAAGTCAATGCTGCTGAAGTCCTTCATCACAAGAGTGAAGAAAGCGTTGAGCGCAGAGTCAGTACGCTATGTAGGCGACCCCGGCCAGCGAGTACGGAGGGTTGCCGTCTGCGGAGGAAGCGGCTCTGATCTGCTACACGAAGCGGCGGCGGCAGGTGCGGAGGTTTTCATCACCGCAGATGTGCGATACCACACATTTCACGACGCAAAGGGCCGCATCGCTTTGGTCGATGCCGGTCATTGGGAGACGGAACACAGCGTGCTTCCTGCAATCGAACGTCGGTTGCGCGAGGCGATCCGTCAAGCGGGCGATGCGGTACAGGTGTCTATCACTGATCATTCAACAAATCCAACTCATTGTCTTTAGCATGAGGTAAGGAGTGTCCATTGGAGAACCGATTACGCTTGTTGTACGCTCTTCAGCGAGTTGATTCCAGCCTGGACGAACTGCACGAGTTGAAGGGGGACCTTCCTCGTCTGGTGGGAGAACTAGAGAGTCAACTTCAAAAAAGAGGTGCAACGCGCAAGGAGTTAGAGGAGACAGTTAAGCAGTCGATGATTCGGCGGAACGATATTGATCTCGAGATCGTGTCCACAAAGGAGAAGATCGAGAGATACAAGGAGCAACAGTTCCAGATCAAGACAAACAAACAGTACGATGCTCTCACCCGGGAAATCGATTTGGCGCAGGAACACATCAACAACCTGGAGAAAGAGATGGAGATCGTCGAGGGGAAGGCAGCCAATGCCAGAGGCGATCTGGAGAAGCTGATCCCAGAGCTTGAAGAGCTTTCAAAGGAACTGAAGGATCGTCAGGCGGAACTCGATCACGTGAACAGAGAGCACGAGGATGAGGAGCTGCGGCTCAAGCACGAACGCGAGAAGCTCGTTGTTCGCATCGACAAGAACGATCTTCGCCTCTACGAGCGGATACGCAAGGCCATGGCGGGAAAAGCTGTTGTTCCTGTGCGCCGTAATGCGTGCGGCGGATGCTTCAAACGTGTACCACCCCAAATGAGCGTCGAACTGCGGAAGAACTCTCGACTGATGACATGCGAACACTGCGGGCGCCTCCTCGTTTCCGACGAGATCGTAGAGAGCTACTCCTCCGCTCGATGACTATCCACGCATTCACAGACGGGGCTGCACGGGGCAACCCGGGAGAAGGAGGCGTAGGTATCCTGTTCAAAGATGAGCACGGCAAGACGGTCGCCACCATCTATGGATACATCGGTGAGGCCACAAATAATGTTGCCGAGTATCAGGCGCTTCTGGCGTGTTTGAAAGCAGCGCCAAAGACAAAATGCACGAGGCTCGTTGTCCATTCAGACAGCGAACTACTGGTTCGCCAGATAACGGGTGAGTACAGAGTCAAGGACCAGACCTTGCGCAGATACTTTGTGAAGATCCACCGGCTGCTGGCGAAGGCACAGTTTGAGTTTGAGATACGACACGTGAGTCGGGAACAAAACAAGGAAGCGGATCGGTTAGCAAATTTGGGGATTGACACGAGAAAGAGGATCCGCGCATGACGGATTCCTCGCATAATGAAGTTTTCACTAACGCAGGTATGGTCGGCCAGGCAGCCGCTCTCCGCCTTTGGCGGAGGGAGGAAAGTCCGAACACCACAGGGCAAGGTACCTTGGGTTAACCAAGGGTCCCATGGGCCATATCCCACGGGAACGGAAAGTGTCACAGAAAACACACATCCCGTCACCTTCACTGAAGGTGACGGGAGAAAGGTGAAATGGTGGTGTAAGAGACCACCGCTCCGACAGCAATGTTGGAGGCACGACAAACCCCACCTGGTGCAAGACCAAGTAAATCTCGCTCCCGCCTCTGGCGGGGAAGAGCTGCCCGCTCAACCCTCTTGAATGAGGAGCGTGATGGGTAGGTCGCCTAGAGAAATGGCTGCCTCGTCTCGTCTTCACAGACGCGATCAGACAGAATTCGGCTTATCGACCGACCATTCCCTGCTTTTCACGATTTGATGTCCGTTGTCGCGGAAACCCGACGGCATCACGACCCCTGGCTTTGT
>JBBTCR010000031.1:0-4748 GCA_038043105.1 Bacteroidota bacterium | reverse complement strand
GTCGAGTTTTATTGCCGTCACCTATCACAACGGTTTCGTTCTCGTTCTCCAGCTTCAGCAGCCGTTCCACGAGTGGTCCATGTGCCTGTACACGGCGACAGGCATGCACACGATGAGGGTTGACCCAACGCGATTGTACGAACCGTTCCTGCAGAATTTCGTAGAGCTTGCAAAAGGGAATGCCATTTCGTTTGCGGTCGAAGCGCCGCTCGAAGCGGTAAAGATCCACATTGCGGCAAAGCTTTCTCGCCAGCACGGTGGGAAGATCTATCTCTCCGAGGTTCCTTCCGAAGAAGGATTCGATGGCGCAGCGTATGCCGCGGAATATGCAGCGGCGAAACGGCGGGGGGCTTAGGTCATGAAGCATGGGGATAGTCGGATAGTTATCCTCGCAGGCGGTATCTCCTCTCGCATGAAGTTGCCCACCCCCAGTTCAGCATCTCAGATCGATCCGAGCCTTTTGAAACAAGCTGAAGAGCGCACCAAAGGGATGATCGGCGTAGGCGCTGGCGGCCGCCCCTTCCTTGATTACCTTCTCTACAACATCAGACACGCCGGACTTGATGACGTCGTGATTGTCATCGGCGAGCACGATGACGTGTTGCGCCGGTATTACGGCCTGCATGATCGTGATAATCCTTTTCACGGCCTTCGGATTTCGTATGCTATTCAAACAATACCCTCCGGTCGTCGCAAACCGCTTGGCACGGCTGACGCATTGCTGCAGGCCCTGCTGGTCCGAGTGGATTGGCAGCGAGGAGACTTCATTGTCTGTAATAGCGACAATCTCTATTCTGTGAGGGCAACTCGTCTCTTGCTGGAGTGTGAAGCACCGAATTCGCTCATTGATTATGAACGATCGGGACTCGAGTTCGATGAGCAACGAATTACTCAGTTTGGGATCACCCGCAAGGATGTGGATGGGTATCTGCTCGAAATCCTCGAAAAGCCGCCTCTTGAGCAACTCGACGAACTGCGCGGGAGTGACGGAAGCCTGCGGGTGAGTATGAATATCTTTCGATTGAACTACGATATGGTTTTGACGGTCCTGAAGGAATGCCCTGAACATCCAGTCAGGCATGAGAAAGAACTTGTCACGGCAGTGACGAATATGGTTAAAGCTCACCCCCGATCGTTGAAAGCTCTCCCGCTCAGGGAGCACGTTCCCGATCTGACCTACAAAGAGGATATCCAACGCGTCCAGGAATACCTGAACAAGCATTTCGCCGAACTGAATTGGTAGACCGTCAGTCCTTCTCACTCAGCGTTAAGCATTGCCTTGACGACATCTCGAGAACAGCAGCTCGCTCAATACATCCAGCGCATCTATGGTTGTTCAACTGACGAGCTTCCCGCTCGTCTCGGGCGATACAACGACCTCATCCGATTGTTTTCCACAACCTTTGACGCCGGATCACCTCACTACATCGTTCACGCCCCGGGTCGTGTCAATCTCATCGGAGAACACACCGACTACAATGGCTATCCCGTCCTGCCTATGGCTATCGATCGCGACCTTGTCTTTGCGATGTCACCATCCCTGGATCTTACTATCGAGGTTGTTAATCGAGACCCTTCCTATGAGCGCAGGGTTTTCCAAGCGCGGCTTCCGATTGAGCCGTACAATCAGGGGGACTGGGGGAACTACATCAAGGCTGCGGTCAATGGGATTTTGGAAGCAGGCATCTTGGAGCAACGCAGCGCAGTTGGTTTTCAGGCGACGATTGACGGGAATATCCCGGAGTCTGCAGGACTCTCCTCATCCTCGGCATTAGTTGTAGCATCTGCGTTGGCATTTCTCGCAGCGAACAAGCTTCAAGTTGAACCACAAGCGCTTGCGGACTTGCTGGCCCATTCGGAACGATACGTCGGGAGCGAAGGGGGAGGTATGGATCAGGCTGTTTCGCTGCTGGCGGAGCCAAACAAGGCCTTAAAGATTGATTTTTTTCCTCTGCGTACAAAACCCGTTCGGCTCCCCGATACAGTGACATTCGTTGTCTGCAACAGCCTTCTTCGCGCGCCCAAGAGTGAAAATGCCCGCTACGCCTACAATCGACGTGTGGTGGAATGTCGGCTCGCAGCCGCATTTCTCTCAAAAGCACTTTCTGAAAAGCTTGGGAGAAGGATACGAACGACACTTCTCGCAGATCTGTCGGCAGAGAAGTTAGAGATTGAAGAGCGTGAGATTGATGCGCTAGCCGGGCAAGTGATCGGGGAGAAGCCACTTTCGCTGGCAGAGATTGCACACTGTTTGGGAGAGTCCATTGACGCGGTAAAAACGAACTACTGCACATTGGAGAGTGGTGGATTGATAGCAGAGCCCGAGGATGGCTTTCATGTCTTGAAGCGCTATAGGCACATCGTGACAGAGGCTCGGCGAGTCGAGCGTGCAGCAGATGCCTTGGAGCAGGGAAAAGTCGATAAGCTCGGGTTTCTGATGGACGAATCCCACTCAAGTTGCCGTGACGATTATGAGATCAGCTGTCTGGAGCTTGAAATGCTCGTTTCCATCGCCCGAGAGCACGGTGCCCTCGGGGCACGATTAACCGGTGCAGGGTTCGGAGGCTGCACGGTGAACATTGTCCCCAAAGATCAGGTTGATGACTTCATTCGTGCTGTCACGGAAGAGTACTATGAGGGATTCATCAAAGCGAAAAGCGATCGAACGGTGGTGGAGGTTAAAAGCCTTACCGATGTCATCTTTCCATGTCACGCATCAAGTGGCGCTGGCATTCTGTCCCTTCAGTAGGTCCACAGATTGGATGTCATGCCTGAGTTTAACACCGTCAACCTGTTAGATTACGCGCTGATCGGCCTTTACTTTGTGATCATCATCTGGGTCGGTCTGTACGCTGCTCGGCAAAACCGAACAACGGAGGAGTATTTCAAGGGTGGCGGGAAAATCCCCTGGGTGATCGCGGGGCTGTCGAATTGGGTATCGGGCTACTCAGCGTTCATGTTCGTCGCTGCGGCGGGCTTTACGTATCTGAACGGCGTTGGCGCGGCCATCATTTTTACCTCCGCGGTCTGGGCCTACCTGCTCGGGTATTTTGTCTTCGGGAAACTCTGGCGCCGAGCCCGCATCAGCTCTCCTCTCCACTTTTTGACGCGACGCTATTCTGCATCGACGACATACTTCTACTCTCTCACATCCATCATCCCGCAAATTGTTGGAATCGGCCAGGGGCTCTACATCCTATGCATTTTCGTTTCAACGGCGCTTGGATTTAATGAGAGGGTGTTCGATCTTGGTATTGTTTCGCTCTCGGGGTTTCAGCTCTCGATTGTCCTTGTGGGAGCAGTCATGGTGGTGTATTCCGTTATTGGTGGACTCTGGGCAGCGGTTCTCTCCGACACCGTTCAGGCTGTGATCATCACCATTATGACGCTGATTATCTTCCCGGTCTCGTTTTCGTATCTGGGAGAGGGACGAGGATTGCTTGCAGGGTTTTCGAGGTTGTTGAATGAAGCACCCGAAGGATATCTTCAGGTCACAGGTGATACGGCAAATCCGCTGTTTTTGCTCGCTTATCTCATCAATGTCCTCCTTGGGTACAATGTCGGATGGGCGATGGTGCAGCGGTACTACAGCGTGCCCGATGAGCGCGATACAAAGAAAATGGCCATCCTGTGTGCGATCCTCTCGCTTGTTGGTCCACTGCTTTGGATTCTGCCTGTCATGGCCTCCCGCATCATCTTTCCAGATATCAACTCGCTCTGGCCCTCCTTCGCCGTCCCCGCAGAGGCGTCATTCGTCAGCCTTGCGCTGATGTTGTTGCCCCACGGGATGATTGGATTTGTCGTCTCCGCGATTCTTTCGGCAACGTTGGGACAAGCAAACGATGCATTTAACTGGCTTGCGGCGACGCTTACCCGAGACATCTATGTGCCGATCCGAAAACGGATGACAAGGGACGTACCGTCCGATCGCAATCAGCTCTTTGTTGCACGCCTGACAATGTTCATCGTCGGCGCGTTGGGCGTTTGGGTTGCACTTTACATTCCGAAGCTTGGGGGCGCATTTCAATTTGCACTGCAGTTCTATTCTCTGACCGCGGCGTTTATGATGCCGGTTGCGCTCGGCCTTCTTTACACTCGCACTCCCTGGTGGTCAGGCATGGCCTCGTGCTCCGCGGCGATCGTCGTTGCCCTCACGCTAATGGCGTTGGGACTTTGGAATGACCAAGCATTTGTTCGCAACATGGTCAGTGAGTCTATTGCCGCAACAATTGTTTTCTTCGGTTCGGCTCTCTGGTTCAAGAAGGATGACCCCAGACACGAGGAACTATTGAAGTTTGAACAAGACCTGAAACAACCGGCGTTCAGCGAAGCGGCGCGGCTCGATCCCAGCGGCTTTGGGGCCTATGCTCTCATCGGAAAAATCTGCCTGATCCTTGGCGCCGTCCTGGTTGCCTGCGTTCTGATTCCGTCCACGCAGCTCGCACCTGCTTCACTCAACATCGTGGCGGGAGTGATGCTATTGGTGCTTGGGGGAACCATTCTCTATTTCTCAAGAAATCGACCTCAACCTGTCGAAGGAGTTCGCTAAATGGCACGTCATGTTCGCGTCAGCGCGATTCAACTGCCGGCCGTCGTTGAAGGAAAGACGTTTGCTGAGAAGCAGGAGAAGAACCTCAAAGCGATTCTCAAGATGTTGAATGTAGCCGGCAAGAGGAAATCGGACCTCGTCCTCTTCGGGGAATATGCAAATCTCCACCACCGCATGTGGTCGAATGACACGAAGGAAT
>JBBTCR010000030.1:0-1136 GCA_038043105.1 Bacteroidota bacterium | reverse complement strand
GAACTCGAGGCCCCAAAAGTGAACTGTTGCTCCAACATCACTACCAGACCAAAAGAACTTTCGCCTTCCTGAAAATGACACCCCATCTATTCCGGCAAGAGCACGACACAATTCAGCGTAGCCAAAACGTTCAACTCGGAAAGATACGCCCTTATTGAACTCTTCCGTATTCATCTTTCTTTGGCCGAACGTTCTGAGTCACCGTTTTGGCAAGCCGCGCGGCGGGTTTACAAATGCGATGGGCTCAGTTGTTCAGCATTCTTATTCTTTCAGTGCAAAGGTGACCGCGACTGCGTGAGATATGGTGATTTCTTCCGGGTTGGTTCCGATGTACTCGGTGGGGAAGTCCGTCTGCATTCCCATCACTCGCGTTGGAATGTTCCAGCGCGTGGAACCCCAACATCCTATGGTCACAACACCTCCGGCTTTCTTGCCAGCAAGTGTGGCAGATTTATCTGCTTCAGACTTGGCATCGTCCATGGCCGCTTTCCGCATGCGTTCAAGGACTTCAGAACTCCGTTCAAGTCCGTAAACAACGACGCCCCTGATGTCGTCGGAATAACTGGTGTGGGATGGAATCTGCATGAGAGCGCCAGCGCGGAGACCCTTGTCAATGGTTTCATATATCCTGGCAGGATCAGGTTTGCATGTGATCCGTATTCTCCGGATGACCTCGGGGCGAGGTGCCTCTTCTTTCTGATCAGAACGCCAGACCTCGGTCTTCTTCTCGCCAAGTGCCACGTCAACCACGGCGACGCCCTTTACCGTGTTAGTCTCTGTCTTGATCGACGTCGTGATCTCGTCGACGAGTTTGTCCGCTTTCTTTACGGCATCAACCATGAGGATGCCGTCGGCTCGCGCATATAGCGTGATGTAAGCGGCATCAGGTTTGACTTTCACTTCTGCCTTGCCCGTAACACTGACCGTATGCTCTCCATCGGCGGCCTGTGCCGAAAGCGCCAGCATTGAACTGAGAACTGCGATCACTGCACCTGTCTTCATTTCCTCTTTCCTCTCTTGCTGAACTATTCTATATCACAAGCTTGTCTTTTGCTGGTTATGGGAGGCTTGGAATGCAGACTTGATCTGGTGATTCATAAAGCCTCCTTGATTGGCATGGTCGGCAAAAGGCTGGG
>JBBTCR010000029.1:0-1499 GCA_038043105.1 Bacteroidota bacterium | reverse complement strand
TCGATGTCCGGTACGCTATGCGGACGTTGTGTTCGCAAAGAAACGGCTCATCAAGTATTGCCAGCAACAAAACATCTCGTACCACGAGTTCAGCCATTTTGGAGATGTTCGCCGGCAGCTAGAACAGATTTTGCAGAAGAAACGAATCAAGAAGCGCCGTGAGGCAGAGATGGCCCGGCGCGAGGTTTTTATGCAGGGATGAACGTGCCGATCGAGGACTCGTTACAGGATCCAACGCGTTGAGCGATTTTCGACAGAAGCTGTTCCAATACCGGGGATATACCCCGATTCCCTTTCTGCTTGCGATGATCGCCTTCGCGAGGCCGAAAGGTTTGACGATGCTCATCGGAGTCGCCCTTATGCTGCTCGGCGAGCTGCTTCGTTTCTGGGGCGTCGCGTATGCCGGGAGCCTCACGCGGGTAACAGGCGACGTCGGAGCGCCAGAGGTCATCGTTTCGGGTCCCTTCGCTCACGTTCGAAATCCACTGTACATCGGCAATATTCTTCTCTATGTTGGGATCGGTGTTATGTCGAGCGCTCTGTTCCCCTGGTTGTTGATCGTTGCCTTCGTCTATTTCGTGTTCCAGTATGCGCTGATCGTTTCTCTCGAGGAGGAGTTTCTTGAAAAAGAGTTCGGGGCAACATACCTAGAGCACAAGAACAACGTCCCGCGGTTCATTCCACGACTTAAGGGCTACCAGCACCCGGCGCAAGAGAATCAGAAGCCTCGTTGGAATGAAGCCTTACGATCAGAGACACGCACGCTGCAGGCCATTGGTCTTGTGCTTCTCATTCTTGTCGCGATTTGGTACCGGAACTGATCCATGGTCCAGCGGGTCATGATCATAGCAGGCGAAGCCTCAGGTGACCTTCACGGCTCTGGCGTCGTGCGCGAGTTGAAGCGACTCAATCCCAGGCTCGAAATCTTCGGTGTTGGTGGAGACAAGATGAGACAGGAGGGGATGCAGCTCATCTATCACGTCAATGAATTGAGCTTCATGGGTTTCGCGGAAGTGTTGAAGCATCTCCCCGTCATTCAGTCGGTCAAGCGAACGCTCGCGACAGTGCTGAGATACCGCAAGCCCGAGGTCGTCCTGTTGATCGACTACCCGGGATTCAACCTTCGGTTCGCCAGGACGGCGAAGCAAAGCGGCGCGAAGGTAGTGTACTACATCAGTCCGCAGGTGTGGGCATGGCACAAATCCCGCATCAAAAAGATGCGCGGCGTTGTCGACAAGATGCTGGTCATTTTCCCATTTGAGGTGGATCTCTACCACAAGGAAGGACTTGATGCGGAGTTCGTCGGGCATCCGCTGCTGGAAGTCTTGAGATCTGACCTTGATCGAAAGGGATTCTTCAAACGTTACGGACTTGATCCGCAGAAGAGACTGCTCGGTCTCCTCCCGGGAAGTCGCAAGCAGGAAATCGAGATGATCTTTCCGAGGATGCTCAAGGCCGCGCGGATAGTCGCTGGTGAAGAGGACATGGAAATCGCTGTG
>JBBTCR010000028.1:0-1610 GCA_038043105.1 Bacteroidota bacterium | reverse complement strand
CTTGGCAATTCTTATTTTCTTCCCCTCTTCCTCAATTTCAATTTCATCGACATCGCTCTTCTCAATGAGCTTGATCACCTTCTTAATGTATGAAAGGTCCATGTCTCTCCCGGGTTTGTTATGGGATACGTGCTTGCTCACCTTGTTCGATGCCGGGTTGTCAGATGAGGCTGCACCGGCAAACGACTTCGAAAGTCATTAGCCCCCATTTAACTTTTTACCCGTTCCAGATATTCCCCTGTGCGGGTGTCGACACGAATGATGTCCCCCTCGTTGATGAAGAGCGGCACATTGACGGTAGCCCCGGTTTCAACCTTTGCCGGCTTGGTAGCTCCGGTGGCAGTGTCCCCGCGTACGCCGGGCACGGTCTCAACAACCTTCAGCTCAACATTGAAAGGAATCTCGCAGCCGACAATATCCGTTCCGACCATCATGAGCCGGACGGTTTCGCCCTCCTTCAAGAACTGAGCCCCGTCTCCCAGGGCAGCCTCGGTGACCGGGATCTGCTCGTAGGTCTCCTTCTCCATAAATTGGTACGTTGAGCCGTCATGGTAGAGGTACGTGAACTCCTTCTGCTCCAACCTCACTTCTTCCACCTCTTCTCCAGACCTAAACCTGTTTTCGGTGGTTCGCCCCGTTTTCAGATTGCGAAGCTTGGCCTGAACAAATGCCCGAAGGTTTCCCGGAGTCCTGTGGATGTACTCGTCAATCCTATGGAGTTCACCGTTAAATCGAATAATCATTCCAACACGAAAATCCGTTGTCGTCGCCATAAAACTCTACAAAATCCTCACGTTTTTGATTAAAATGATGCTATTTTGCATCAAAATTGGGGTGAAATTATACAGAAAAGTGGTTCCAAAGTCAAGCTAAATTGCGCCCGCTTGCAGGAATGTGGTTAGCCGAACCGTCCACGCATCCTCCCCGGGCAAGAAACCGCTAGGCAAGGATCCTTCGTTTACTTTGAGGACTGTTTCCTGTATTATCTTCAAAACAAACACTGCCGCTCGGAGCCAGAACATGCTTTCAGACCCAGGAAAGATTCGATATCACAACACGATACTCGACACGATTGGCCGCACGCCCCTTGTAAAGCTCAATCGAATCAATCAGGGCTACACGCCTCAGATATTCGCGAAGGTCGAGTACTTCAATCCCGGCGGATCGGTGAAGGACCGGATCGGCCTTGAGATGATCGAGGAGGCCGAACGAGATGGTCGGCTGAAGCCGGGTGGTACCATCGTCGAGGCAACATCCGGCAACACCGGACTTGGTCTTGCCATCGCAGCGGCAGTCAAGGGTTACAGATGCATCTTTACGATGCCGGACAAGATGAGCATTGAGAAGATCCAGCTCCTTCGGGCGTTTGGTGCCGAAGTGATCGTGACGCCGACTGCTGTCCCCCACGAATCGCCTGAGAGCTACACAGAGGTGGCAAAGCGGATCGTTCGTCAAACGCCAAATTCGATTCTCGCCAACCAGTACTACAATCCGAAGAATCCCGAATCGCACTACAAGACCACGGGACCTGAGATCTGGGATCAGACCGGCGGACAGATTGATTGGTTTGTCTGTGCGTTGGATGTTCTTATATCAGTAAGTTGTCTGTT
>JBBTCR010000027.1:0-5340 GCA_038043105.1 Bacteroidota bacterium | reverse complement strand
AAATTTGATAACCCGTACATCGCCGCTCAGATGGGGTACATCGATGAGGTCATTGCGCCGAGCGAGACTCGGCCGAAGCTCATCGGCGCCCTGCGCTTTCTCGAGAACAAAGTGGATTCCAATCCGAAGAAGAAACACGGAAATATACCCCTCTAGTGCCTCACCATTCACCAGTGACCACGAGCACAGCTCGCCTCGAGTGTGAGATCGGTCGGTGCTTTTGAGGGTTCTTCTTGGTAGTATGGAAGCAAGAACAGCGAGAACGACCGAAAAGGGAGGGACGGATGAGATGTGCGCTAGTGGTACGAGCGTAGACCGCGCAGCCGGTACCTAAATAGAATACTATTCTTGATTTTCTCTCGTTTCTGGGTTATCTTTATCGAAAATCTTTTCGCTCACTGACAACTGGGGGCTAATGAGGCGAGTTCTACTGTGTGTTCTCTGTGTGTTTGGTCTGAGTTGCTCCTCCGAACGATCGACTCGAACCGAGTCGATCCTCGCTCGCATTGAAGAGGAAGCAAGACAGTCGTCCTCATCAGGCTCTCCTTTCCGCACATTCCAATCGGATAGTCTTTCCGCCTTCTTGACTCAGGATTCAACCGGCAAGGCCTCTCGCCAGTCCTTGCCCAGTACCGACACACTTGCAGTTCCCGATACTCTCGAAGACGAATCGGTCCTGATAACCCAAAAGCTTGAACAGGCTCGCCAGCACTATCTCGGCGCACTCGGCGCTGAAGAAGCAGGGGATTCTACTCTCTCCGAGCGTGAATTCGAGCATGCGATCAGCATTTTGAACGAGCTGAGTTACTTCCCAGACATTGAATCAAACAAAGACTTCACAGATCTCAGCCGGAGCGTTATTGAGGATTACGAGAAGTATATCGATGTCATCGACAATCTGGGACCCGACGCGTCCATTTTCGCGTTGCGTGAAAAGCTGAATCTGGAGATTGAAAAATCCGGGCCGGCGAATCTCGAGATACCGAAACACGACATCGAGGGAACTCTTGTCCCTCTGCCGTTCAACGAATATGTCGAGCGGGCCATTAGCTTTTTTATGAACAAGGGGCGGGATCACTTCATACGGTGGATGTACCTCTCCGGCAAGTATTTCCCGATAATGCAAAAAGTCTTTGCGGAAGAAGGGGTTCCCGAGGAGCTCGTGTTTCTTTCGATGCCGGAAAGCGGCCTGCGGCCTGACGCTCGCTCGTGGGCAAAAGCGGTTGGTCTGTGGCAGTTTATGAGAGGGACTGCGTCTCCTTACGGCTTGCGGATGAATTTCTGGTACGATGAGCGTCGGGACTTCGAAAAATCCAGCCGCGCCGCGGCTCGCCATATGATGGATCTGTTCTCCGAGCTCGGCGATTGGAATCTGGTTTTGGCTTCGTACAATGCCGGTGCAGGCAGGGTCTACCGGGCGATCCGTCGGAGCGGAAAAACTGATTACTGGGAAATGCGGAAATACCTTCCGCGTCAGACTCGTAACTACGTTCCGCAATATATCGCGGTCGCGCGCATGGCAATGGAGCCCGAGAAATACGGTTTTACCGATCTCCAAATTGCGGAGCCTCTTGTCTATGACGTGGTGGAAATTGATGATTGTGTGGATCTGAGGGTCCTTGCGAAGTGTGCTGAAACGGATGTGGAAACATTGCGGGAACTTAACCCCGAGCTCCTGCGTCCACACACACCTCCGGGTGTCACAGGATATCGCCTCCGAATTCCCCAGGGTAAAGAGGATCTCTTCGCTCAGAATTTTTCGACCGTTCCTCCCAACCAGAAAAAGCAGTGGATCGTTCACAATGTCCGTCGAAGCGAAACGCTCGGAACTATCGCCCGACGATATGGCCTTACGACAGCTGTCCTGAAAGAAGTCAATAATATCAGATCTGAGCGGCGGCTTTCCGTGGGCACTTCACTCGCTATCCCGGTCTCCCCGGAAGAAATGGCAGATGCAAAAATCCCGTTTAACTACGACAAGGAAGTCAAGAAGGTCAGCTTCGGCAACGGGAAGAAGGCGGCCCTGGCCGAGGCTCGAGCCGATGCGAGCAACGGGAGGAAGTCTTCGAAGCATACGCTGAGCAGTCCGAAGGGCAAGACACGTCTTGTTTACTCGGTGAAGCGAGGGGACACCATAGGGCACATCGCCGAGTGGTATAGGGTCCGGGCAAGCGACATCCGCAACTGGAACAACATCGCCTATGGTAGCCTGATCCAGACAGCTGCGGAGCTCGCAATTTGGGTGGATCAAGACAAAGCCGACCAGCTGCGTAGAGTCAATGACATGTCGTTTGAGGAGAAGGAAGAGTTGAGGAGGAGGGAGGTCGCCAGCGGCACTGCTCTCGCTTCCCGCTTGCCCTCCAAGACTGACGAAAACGAACGCGGTTGGGTGCAGTACACTGTTGAGGAAGGGGATGCGCTCGAAAAGATTGCGAGAGAATTCGGTGTCAGCGTCAACGACTTGAAGAGTTGGAACGGTCTGCGAGGGAGCAAGATCGTCGTAGGTCAGACGCTCGAGATCTTCAGCGAACCCGAAGAGAAGACGAAAATCATTCCAACGGAGCCGCCGGCGTCGAAGCCGAAAACCGTTGCTAAGTCCCAGCAGCCAGCAGCCAATGATGCTGCCGCAGCCGCGGAGCAAACTCATCGTGTGAAGAAAGGGGAGACCCTGTCCGAGATCGCTCGCAACTATGGCACCACAGCCAGGGAACTGATGAAACACAACAACCTTCAATCTTCGAAGATCAAGGCGAATCAGATCCTCAGAATCCCGTCATCCTCCAGTTCAACTTCCAGCAACATTCTGTATCACGAGGTGCGCAGCGGCGAGACGTTGTGGGGGATCTCCAAGAGGTACCGAGTGAGCGTCAAAGCGCTCGAAGAGCATAACGACGTGGCTGACGGACTTCATCCAGGCGATCGGCTGCTCATCCCCACCAAGTAACTTAGACTCCAACGCTTACAGCACTTCCCCTCCAAGAATTCTTGCCAACCGCAATGGCGTAGGTAGCCTCAGTCCTGCCTGACGAAGAATTCCTTCCCGTGAAATAAGCTCCTGCGGTCCACCAGCAAATGTCACTCGCCCTCGATGAAGAACCATCACTCTATCTGCGTACGGTAGGAACAACTCCAGATCGTGAGAGACAACGAGGAATCCTCGCGCTTTTGCCCGGAGGGTGGTAATAAGCGTGTCAAGAGTCACTTGTTCGATTTGCGAGAGGCTCGCGCTCGGCTCATCAAAGGCGAGGAACGGTGAGCCCGAAGCTATGGCGCTGGCAATCGTCAGGAGTCTTCGTCCTGCAAAGGGGAGATCATACGGGTGCGAAGGAGCCGAGTCACGGAGTCCGCAGAGAGTGAGCGCTTCATCAACGAGCTCGCTGAGATCCGTGCGCTTGAGATTTCGCGGTGCGAATTCAACTTCGCGGCGAACGGTCGAGGCAAAAAGCTGATCGGCCGGATTCTGGAAGGTGACGCACACCTGTGCCGCGAGGGCGGCCGTTGGAGTTGTTGAGGTATTGTATCCCGCAACGTCTACTCGCCCTGCTGTCGGCTTAAGAATGCCATTGAGAAGCTTGAGGAGCGTGCTCTTGCCCGCGCCGTTCTGGCCGATGACCAGCAGGAATTCCCTAACCTTCACCTCGAAGGAAATATCACGAAGGACCGGTACTTCCGGCTGATACGCGAAAGAAACGTTGTGGAATGTGATCGTCATACGATTCCCAAACGCTTCGCCAGGCGGACAGCTATTTGTGAAGAGTGCCCGGAGTCCGGCAAGAAGTAATTCATCACCTTCATCCAACCTCTTATTGGAACCACGCTCTCGAATCTGTACATCTGTCCCACGAACTCTTTCGGTGTGCCGCTAAAGAGCAGTGTCCCTTTGTGAAGCACCACAATCTGGTCTGCTACGGAGAGGGCGAAGTCGACATGAGTGTCGGTGAAAATGACGGTCGCTTTTTGCTTTAGGGATTTGAGAATCCGTTGGAGCCTCTCCTTGGCTGTCACATCAAGCGCTGTGGTTGGCTCGTCGAGCAGCAGGATCTCGGGTCGCGCGACAAGGATCGTTGCCAACGCTACCCGCTGCGTTTCACCGCCGGAGAGAGTCGTTGGTTTTCGCGCTGCAAGATGGTCAATTCCAAGCTCCTTCAAAAGGGACGGAATCCGTCCCTTGCCTTCCTCCGGTGAAGCTCCGAGATTTTCGAGAGTGAAGAAGACTTCATCGTACACCGTCTCTCGAACACCCGAGATTTGAACGTATGGATCCTGCAGCGCCAGAACGATCGACGGAAACAGAATCCTCTTCGGCAGGGGGGCGAATGTTTTCCCGCCAACGGCAATGCTCCCGTCTGAAATGGCGTCGGGGTGATGTCTTCCAAGGACTCCTGCGATAGCGTGCAGGAGAGTTGTTTTCCCTGCTCCCGTCGGCCCAAGGATGGCACAACAGGTCCCGGCAGGAATGTTGAGCGAGATCTCCGCGAGGGAGCGTGAAGCTTCCGGAGAATACTGAAACGAGAACCTATCGGTCAAAACGCCAGCAGCCATCGGACCATAAAGAAAACGAACACGCCAAACGAGAGAGCAAGAAAAAGCAATGTCAGCGCGTTGAAGCTTCGTTCAGCAGGTATGCGAGCGGTCACGCTCGCAGGTTTATGCAAGAATCCTCTGACCTCGAGAGCCGTTCCTCGATCTATGCTTTCGATGATTGAAGAAAGAACGAGCGGAGAAATGACGGAGAACAGCGCCTTCGTTCGGGACACGACACCAGAACGAACCGGAGCACCGCGGGCCTCTTGAGCCACAAACACCTGATGAATCCGCACTGGAAGCTGGTCGAGAAAATGGAGAGTCAGGAGCAGGACGAGAACGAGCTGCGGGGGAAGCCCATTGAGCTGAAGAAAGTGGATGAACTCTGGTAATGGTGTCGAGGCGAAGAACAAGAGAACCGAGACAGAGAGGAGGAGCAACCGCGCTGCCGTTCTGACGCCGAACATCAATCCCTCTTGATGGAATTCCACACCTGCCACAGTGAACACGACGCTTCCACCCCGCAGGAAAAGCGCGTTTACTCCGGCAAGAAGAACGACAACCGCGATGCCGTACAGAAGGAACCTGTCAAAGGCCTTCCGTGAACGCGTAGACTGAGGGCGATACGCCGGAACAAGGTGATGCGCGAGAATCAAGATGAGCAAGAGGACAACGTTGACCGACCAATCGAGGAGAAACGCGCACACCCACATGAGGAGGACGAAAGCGAGCTTTGCTGGCAGGTTGAGACGCATGCTAGGCAAGAGATTGGCTCTGCTGAATATTCGATGCCCCTCGCAACCTGCTTACGAGCCG
>JBBTCR010000026.1:0-1766 GCA_038043105.1 Bacteroidota bacterium | reverse complement strand
GCGAAGTAAGCGGACGCGGTGGCGCGCGTTGCTGGTCTGCCGTTGTTCCGAGATCGTTACAGCCGACGGTGCTGAGCACCAGCAGGGACAAGGTGAGATGGTTCAACCTCCTCATAACGGTAAACCTCCCTTCGCACAAGCGATCCCGCATTGCTGAGGATGCAAAGAGGATCACCCGTACAAGGTACGAAACGCAGGTGGAGCTAGCAAGCTTGATGGGATGCATGCCAGACGGGGGGATTGTCCACCATGAAACTTCCGCAACGTAGTAGTTGGCGGAGGACGCGATGAGAGGGTAAGGAAAGCTTACGATGGCGGTGTGATTTCGAGATCTTTGCAGATCTTCCTGGCGAGCAAGTCAACGATTTGTGAATGTCTGGGAACAGTGGAAGTCTTTCGGCTGATGGGATTGTAATAGATGGAGTGCTTCTTTCCTTCACGCAGGAGTAAGCAACCATTCGCCGCCAAGTGACGAAGTAGCTCTCGGCGCTTCATGCAACTCGAACCTTGATTTCCTCGCGTATAACATCTTTTCCCACAAGTTCCTTCTCAGCGAGCTCCCGATTTGCCTGTAAGATAAGCTCGACAGCTTCTTGAAGATTCTCCCGGACCTCTTCAAGCGTCCGTCCCTGAGAGTTCGCGCCGGTCAATTCCTCAACATAGCCGATGTACCAGTCGTTGACCTTTTGAAAAACCCCGGTAAACGTGTTTTCCATCTCGATCCTCCTCAAAGTGGCAAAAAAACGTTCTCATGTTAATATATTCAAAATAATCACGCTCGGCAAGAGCTGTGTATCGGGCCGGGGACATAGTTCGACCCTTCGTCAGTGTCATCGCGGAGGGTGGGCTGCTTAGGGCAGGCTTCACTCACCGTGACTGTGTTGTTTGGTCTGCGTCTTCTCAGTGCCCTCCGTGTAACGTTTTACTTCTTTGCCGACTTGGCATCATGGATGGCAGCGACTTTGATCAACTCGCCGTCAGCCGTTCCTTCGACATCGACAAGGAAGTTGTCCTTCTTCTTGCTCTTCGTCAGGTAGTCGACGGCCATCTTGTCGCCGGCCTCATCGAACTTGCGGAATTTCGCGTCGATGACCAGACCGTACCCGCTCGCTCTGCAATCGTCCTCGAGCGCGCAGGCTTTGGTGTGCTTCATGGCCTTCTCCGTGGCTTTCTTCGCGTCTCCGCTCTTGACCATTCCGGTCGCGCACATTTTGTCGACGAGATAACCCTTGAAGGTCGTTGCTGATACACTCCTTGTCTTTTCCGTTTTCCCCTGGGCCGTCAGCGAAACAGTAGCAAACAAGAGGGCGAGTGCCAAGAGCGCTAGCCTACTGATTTTTTTCATCATGCAGCACCTGTAAGTAGTTAATTGGTTGATTGGTTAAATGGTTAATTGGCGGATTGGTGATAAGTACAACGTATTGCGCTTCCCTATAAACAACTCCAAACAGCGAAACGTTTCCGACTCTGAAGCTGGCGCTGTTACACATAAGTAACCTTGTATTCTAAAAAAGAAGTTGATCGAATTCTCGAACATAACCACCCCTCGTTCCCGTCCTTGTTAAGGAGAGGAAATATTAAGCGCAGGCCATTTTTGCCTGCCTTTTTTTGTCACCCTCTCCGAGGGGGACGCGCCCCGTTGTGTGGGGCGCAGGGGGTGTGTGCACGCACGAGCTTCTGAAAACACAATATGACTTTTTCGAAGAGGCTCTAGCAGGCTGTTGAAAATCGTATAAACATTGAAAGAATATTCATTGCAGAAAATT
>JBBTCR010000025.1:0-1899 GCA_038043105.1 Bacteroidota bacterium | reverse complement strand
GGAGCAAAAA
The DNA here is from genome assembly GCA_038043105.1 of Bacteroidota bacterium. GTDB lineage: Bacteria > Bacteroidota > Ignavibacteria > UBA10030 > UBA10030 > VGWB01. Next base: position 1,889 of record JBBTCR010000025.1, on the reverse strand, counting down.
CACCTCGTGAGTGTATCGCGTGCAACGACCATCATCATCATGATGCTCTCATTGATTATCACCGGATGGTTGGAGACCATCTCTGGAGCGTGGGCATTTATAATCGAAGCGGGGGCCGGTCTTGGTCTGGTCCTTATTCTCAGGTGGTTTTGGTGGAGAATTAACGCCTGGAGTGAGATCGCCGCGATCCTGACCCCACTCGCCGTCTATGCCTTCATGAGATACGCAACAACAATTCAATTTCCTGTAACACTCTTCTACATAGTTGCCGTGACAACAGTCGCCTGGATCCTCACGACATTCCTCACGAAACCGACTGACCTCGAAACGCTGAAAGGATTCTACAGACGCGTTCATCCCGGCGGGATTGGATGGAAGCATATCGCGAATCTCTTACCCGACGTACAGGGCGACTCGCGCTACGGTGGTCTGTTCCTGAACTGGGTTGCCGGTATCGTCCTCATCTACAGTGCGCTGTTCGGCGTAGGAAAGCTTATTCTCGGTCAATACGTTGAAGGATCCATTTTCCTCTTGATCGGTCTTCTCGCGGCTGGTGTCATCTACTGGGATCTTTCAAAACGCGGTTTCGAGAAGCTGGTTGAATAGACACGTAAGAGTGCCCTTCTCCTTTCTTCTGACACAATTGTTATGAGTGTGCAAGCGAAATACTTTCTCCTCTTTCTCGTTCTGACAATTCTCGGTGTGTACGTTTTCTACCGGCTCACACCTCAGTCAGTTGACGCGCTCTACGTCAACGCCCGAATTTACACGATGGATCGCGCCAATACTGTCGCGGACGCTCTGGCTGTCCGCGGCGATCGAATCGTTGCGGTCGGATCCCAAGCAGAGCTCCAGCAGAGGCTTCGTGCCAAGCAGGTGATCGATCTCGGCGGCAAAACCGTTCTTCCGGGTTTCATTGACGCCCATGTTCATCTTCTCAGTTTGGGGGTAACGAAGTTGACACTCGATGTTGCTGGGACGAACAGTGTATCGCAAATTGCCGATCTCGTCCGTGAACGAGTGGTAAAGAGCGAGCCCGGGCAATGGATACGAGGACGAGGCTGGGACCAGAACGATTGGCCGTCCAAGCATTTTCCAACACATGAGGTGTTGGATCACGTTTCGCCGAACAATCCGGTCTACCTCCTTCGGATTGATGGCCATGCTGCCTGGGTGAACAAGGTGGCGTTGAATGCAGCAGGTATAACAAAGGACACGCCAGACCCGCCGGGCGGAAAAATCATAAGGGATGTGCGGGGACACCCGACCGGTGTATTCGTTGACAATGCAATGGAACTCGTGAGGAAGTTCCTTCCGCCGGTTTCCGACAAAGAAGCAGAAGAAGCTCTGGGACTTGCAGTGCAGGAGTGTCTTCGGTACGGGATTACCTGCGTGCACGACATGGGGGTCGACGCCAAGGAGATCGAGCTCTATAAGCATCTCATCGATACCGATGAATTTCCGTTTCGTGTTTATGCGGCAATTGAAGGATCGAGCGAAACCTGGTCGCAATACATTGACAGAGGCACGGAAGTGGCGAAAAGAGGGCCTATCGTAGGATATGGCAACAATAGGCTGTGGGTCAGGTCCGTCAAGCTGTATGTTGACGGTGCACTTGGCTCCCGCGGGGCAGCGTTGCTCGATCCTTATGATGATGATCCGACCAACCGTGGCCTGACCGTAACGAGCGAAGCGTCCCTTCGGAAAACGGTTGATGAGGCACTCGCCAATGGTTTTCAGGTGTGCACGCACGCCATTGGGGACCGGGGCAATAACATCATCCTCAACGTGTATGAAGCTGCCCTCAAAGCTCGTCCAACACCCGACCATCGACTGAGGATTGAGCATGCCCAGGTGCTGGCTCTGAACGACATCCCGAGGTTCAAACA
>JBBTCR010000024.1:0-2733 GCA_038043105.1 Bacteroidota bacterium | reverse complement strand
CTAAAGGATATCATCCATGTCGTTTGTGCGAACAGGGATGAGGAGGTTGACACGCTGTGGGGCAAGAGGAACGGTCTGCAGATGCAGGTGGTTGTGGGTGGAATCGCCCCCGAGGGATCCAATGAAGAGAGATGGATAGCAGAGTTTGTTGGCTGGATGCAAAGGCCCGAGTTGAGGGGAAGGTTCGTCTTTGTGCCGAATGCAGATACCGCACTTCTCAGGATGCAGGCCGTTGGGGCCGACGTATGTATCAACTGCCCTCTGCCGGAGCAAGAGGCCTGCGGCACTTCGGACCAGCGTTCTGCACGGAACGGGGGCGTAAACATCGCCACGCGAAGCGGCGGCCCTCCCGAATACATTGAGGACGGCCGGAGCGGGATGCTGGTCGGCCCATATGAAAGCAACCAGGATTTCTACGCCAGAGCGCCCAAAGACATCCTGGACAAACTCAGGCAACTGTCTGACATGTACTACAACCACAACAACAACGGTGACAGCACGTGGCTGGACATGAAACTGGAATCATATCTGGCAAGTCCAAAAGTGACGGCTGCTGCAATGGAACAAAGGTATGCTGACCTATATGCCCGAGCGCTTCGCATAAGAAAAAGTATCGTCCACCGCATGAGCCTGGGACGCTATAAAGCACCGCACATTGAAGAGCTTTCAGATCTTATGTTCCAACTGCAGGAAGCGGCGCGTGATTTCTTTTATCGTGACCCGGGACTGAGGGGCTGGACGATCATCGCTGGTTCGCCGTACTTCGACCAAAGACAGGGTGGCCGACTCTACAACTGGGGAAGGGACACGATGGTTGCGCTTCCCGGCCTTTGCCTTGAAAGGGAAAGGTTTGACTTGTTCAGGGATATCATGAAGAGCTATCTGAGGTTCGTCAAGCATGGCATTCTTCCTAACATGGTCGGCGATGGCTCGATGCCCAGATACAATAGCGTCGACGCGTCTTTGTGGCTGCTCTGGGCGATGGGCAAGTACCTTGAGCGCACACAGGACTATGCTTTTCTGGACACGAGGGTTGATAGGAAATTCCACTGCAACGGGACCGCCGCTGTCCAGGATATACTGGAAGAAATCATAGACACCTACCGGAACGGGACACAGTTTGAGGATACGTGGCAAGAAGACGGTGACGAGAAATGCCAGACAATACGTATCTTCATGGACAGCGACTGCCTCATATCGGCAGGCAACGAGAACACTCAACTGACCTGGATGGACGTGAAACCCAGAGGCTGCGGACCAGTGACGAGCCGTCATGGTAAAGCAGTTGAGATCAACGCGCTTTGGTACAATGCGTTGAGGGTGATGGAGGACATCCAAAGGCGTAGAGGCTGCGGAAGCAGAGAATATGCAGAGCTGGCGGCAAAGGTAAAAGGCGCTTTCATGAAGTTCTGGAACCAGAAAGCCGGTTGCCTGTACGATACTATCGATGGCGACCCCAAACAGAGCAAGAAGATAAGGCCCAATCAGGTTTTTGCTGTGGCCTTTGGGTTGCTGGACGCCAACAAGAGCCGCGCTATCATGGGCAAGGTGAGGCAAGAACTGCTCACTCCTTTTGGCTTGCGCACGCTTTCGCCGCGTGACTCCGACTACCGCGCCGTTCACGACGACGGATACTCATACCACCAGGGAACTGTTTGGCCGTGGCTTATTGGCGCCTTTGTTGAGGGCAGCATCGTTGCATACGGCAAACCCAGAACGCTGAGGATTCTGGATGGCGTCGGTTACTTCACCGCCCTCTCAAAAACACTGGAGACGTTCGGGTCCGTTCCTGAGGTATTCGATGGGGGCTGTGACTCCGTCTGCAAGCACGGGAACGGAAAGGGGTGCAAATCGCAGGCGTGGAATGTCGGAGAATCATTGCGCGGTCTATCACTGCTCTTATCGGGAGATGATTCGCCCGACAAGAAGCAAGTAGTAATTGGCAATAAGATTGTGTATGAAATGGTTATCAGAGACTATTACGATGCCGAAAACCACGTACCCGGCCTCTCCGTTGCTCTGCAGGAGCTGCCGTTCCTGGCAGAATCGGGAGTCGAATATGTCTATCTTCTGGGTTTGATGAGACATGCCGGCAGCCCATTTGACATAATCGATCCGTTTGACATCGACGAGCGTGCCGGCAGTTTCGTGGACTTGGATAATTTCGTGTCGGCAGCTCATGCGCTGGGGATAAAAGTCATTGCCGACTGGATGGCAAACCAGCATGTTTCTAAGAACAGCCCTCTATGCACGGCTCATCCCGATTGGTTCCTCTACACGGATGCCAAAGACGGCGACTATTTTGCCGACAAGGGCATGCAGTTGTGCACGGGCAGGCACATCTGTACCAGTGCGAAGAACCTTACCCTTGTTTCGGCAACGGATGAAGTGCCCTTGAGGAGCTTCCCGAGGCGGTGGAGTTCCCTCGCCCAGCCTGATCTTTCGCATCCCGAGGTCAGAACATATGCCCTTGAGATGGGCCGTTTTTGGCTGGCCAAAGGGCTGGACGGCTTCCGTATCGATGCTGCACTTTCCGCGTTCCCAGACAAGATAAAGGAAAACTGGGGACTGGATGTCGAGGATAACCTGACCCGCTTGTTCATAGAGGAGGCACGCCAGATTAAACCGGACTGCTTCATCATGTTCGAGGGTTTTGAAAGGTTAGAAGAACTCCTGCAGCTTGCCGACTACGAAAACTGTGCGGTGTATAACTGGCGACCAAGGAATCTGGCA
>JBBTCR010000023.1:0-4925 GCA_038043105.1 Bacteroidota bacterium | reverse complement strand
CTTTGCTTGCTCATGGATTGTCGCAACGGAAAGATGAGCTCTCTAATGTCCAAGTGAACCATATCTTGGTTCTGGGTGAAGATCCTCTCTCCAAGCCGGGGATGGAAGGGCACTTTCGCCACAACTCGCTCTTCGTTGGCGCTGCTGACCGGGAAGCGATTGCTCGCGGGCTCTCGGACTATGTCCCCATCCACCTCTCTGAGATTCCCGATCTCTTCACGAATCGGACTATCCCTCTCGATGTTGCTCTCGTTCACCTCTCTCCACCTGATGAACACGGCTTCATGAGCTTCGGGGTTGAGTGCGCAGCCACAAAAGCAGCGGCTGAAAGCGCGAAAATCGTGGTCGCGCAGGTGAATGAGAGAATGCCGCGCACACTCGGCGACGTGTTCATTCATGTCTCGCACGTCCACAAGGTTGTGGAGTGCTCAGAACCGTTGAAAACACTTGAAGCTGGTGGTTCCTCGGAACTTGAACGAAAGATTGCCGGACACATTGCCGGTCTGATCGAAGATGGGTCAACCCTGCAGCTGGGTATCGGCGGCATCCCCGATGCGGTTCTGGCCTTGCTGGAAGGGAAGAAAGACCTCGGCATCCATACCGAAATGGTCTCCGATGGCGTTGTCAGAGCTATTGAGCGCGGCATCATCACGAATCGGAAGAAGACCTTGCATCCCGGCAAGGTGATAGCGACGTTTGTGCTGGGTTCGGAGAACCTCTATTCCTACGTGCACAACAATCCGCAGTTTGAGATGCACCCGTGCAGCTATACCAACAGCCCCTTCGTCATTGCACAGAACGAAAAAATGGTGGCGGTCAACTCTGCTATCGAGGTTGATATTACTGGCCAGGTCTGCGCTGACTCGATCGGGGCGAAGATTTACAGCGGATTTGGGGGGCAGGTGGATTTCATTCGCGGCGCGGGTTATTCAAAAAACGGGAAAGCCGTAATTGCCTTGCCCTCAGCAGCGCGTGATGGATCCATCTCCCGCATCGTGCCGTACCTGAAGCTCGGTGCCGGCGTTGTAACCAGCCGTGCGGATGTCCACTACGTCGTGACGGAGTTCGGTGTTGCGTACCTGCACGGGAAGAACCTGCGTGAACGGGCTGAAGCGCTGATGGCGATTGCCCATCCGAAATTCCACTCTGAGCTTGAGCGGGCAGCGCGGAAGTCCGAGCATCGTGCTATCAGCGTTGCCTGAGGCGTTTATGGAGAAGGACGGACCATGAAAGGTCTAGCCTGAACCTGAGGGATCGTATGGAAGCGAAACAATTCGTGCAGAATTCGATGAAGGTCGTTCTCCATGATGTGGATCGTGCGACTGCACTCATCGAAAATGTGCAGAGCAAGCTGAATGAAATGGATCGCCAGCTGCGCGTGAAAACGAGATTGCTCGAGATGCAGAATCAGCTCAGGGAGGTGCAGACGCGTCTGGAAGGGATCAAGAGAACCATTGCTGCCTGCCAGCACCGACTAAAAAAAGATTTGATCGAACGGGAAGATATTGATGTCTGGCTCTGAATCATTTCCCGCCGACAAGCAAAGCCAGACTGCCCTTTCTTTAGCCCTCTTTGCGGTTAACCAGTCTTCGAAGGCTGCCGTTGTTCTCTGGGGGAGTTACGAGGTGCGATAAGGGACGCTACTTGAGGGTCTCCTCCCAGTATGTTGCGTTCGTCTTCTGGTTGATCAGGAGTACTTGCTTTGGAACGATTGCAAATCTCGCGCCTTTCTTCCCCTCTCCCTGTCCCATCTCGACTTTGAAGCGTACCTTGAAATAGATGCTCTCTTCATCATCTTTGGCAGCTTTTGCGATGTCCCGTGCAACTTTCCATCGGAAATACGGGGCGAATTTCAGGTAGACGGATGACGTGCGGTAGCCCTTCTTGATGGAATCTGCGAGCGCGACGTGTGCGTTGTTGGGAACCTCTGTCAGGACGGTCGGGATGTTGTATGGCGCATCGATGACAGTCGGGCATGCTACTCTATACATTTGGTTGTCTGCGTCATACTGATCGAGCGACGCCTTCAAGAGAACCCCCATCACTCGCTGATCAAGCTTGTTGTCTTTGATGTACTTGGTTATCTTGGCGAGGTACTGTTGCCGCGCCTCGACTGTTCGCTTCTCAAATTCCGCAGAAGTTTCAAATTCGGTTTTCTTCCCAACCGTATTGTTGTAGTTGTCGGTTTCCTCTTTCAGAAACGTCCAGGCCTCTTTGAGTTTCGTCGTGAAATCGGCAGGCGTCAGGTTGTCTTCTGACAACGGACTTGGAGCCTTCTCCTGAGAACGGAGCGCCAAGGGAAGGAAAGTCGTCGCAAGAATTACTGTTGCGAACCAGACCAGTTGTTTGAGTGAAGTTCTCATAGGATCTCCCGAATAGAAGTGGTCTCTCGACACTCAGAAGCTTGCCAAAGCTCTTCCGGCCGTCGCGCACTCTTCAAATATACAAGTTTTCCCTCAATTTGCATAATGTTTTTTGGGATGCTGAGAGCACGGTCACATGGCTTGTTTGTCCCCAAAATCTCGCAGCTTTTGGCAACCATTGTGCCAGCGGCAGGGAGATGACAACGTCATCAACGAGTGGCAGGAGATGTTGGCGGGGTGAATCTTGTGGTGTTCCACAAGGGAGCTGAAGCAATCCTCCGAAGCTCAGCGGCGTTCGACAGGATCGCTTCGTGCTTCCGAACGTCTTATGAGCTATTCCTTTTCCGATCCCTCTTTTTTGTCTTCCTTTTCATTCTTTAATGTGGAGAGCAAGTCGTTCCATTCGAACCAGCCTTTCTTTCCTCTGACCCACTTCTCCATCCAGTTGAACTCGGAGACCATTTTTACGAGCTGATTCCTCGGATCCGCAATACCGTGCGTTGTGCCGGGATAGACGAAGAACTCCGTCGGGACACCCAGTTTCACCAATGCCATGTGTAGCTCTTCGCTCTGGGGTCTGGGCACGCGTGGGTCGCCATCGACAACGTGGATCAACGTCGGAGTCTGCGCGTTCTTGATGTACTTCAGCGGGGACACGTCCCAATAGTGATCGAATCGGTCGTACGGCTTGCCTTTGTAATAAAATTCGCGACCTCGCTGAATATCACTCTGTGCATACATAGAAATCCAGTTGACCGCGCCCGCCCCAGACGAAATCGCTTTGAACCGGTTTGTGTGGGTGAGAATCCAGTTCGACCAGTGACCACCGGCGCTCCAACCCATGACCCCCAATTTGTCGTTGTCTGCAAGGCCAATCTTGATGAGATGGTCGACTCCGGACATGATATCCTCATATCCCATTCTGAAGTAGTCACCGGAGATTTCAATCTTGTGCCGTTCGCCATAGTTCGAGGAGCCACGATAGTTCGGGAGGAAACATGCGTAGCCAGCGCCCGCATACACGTGTGAATAGTATCCGGAACTTGCGATGAAGCTCAGTATCACGGCGCCTGCCGGTCCTCCGTGGATCTGAACGACAAGTGGATACCGTTTTCCTTTTTCATATCCGACCGGCTTCACGACCACACCGCCTACGACCTTCCCATCAGTCGACTTCCACTCAACTTCTTCTGTCTCACCGAGAGCGATGCTGTCAATCTGCGGATTTGAATTCGTGAGCTGTGTCCATCCCATCCGGCTCGCAACGTTCTCGATAGATGAGACGGTGTAGATGTTGGTGGGCGAGACGGGGCTCGAGTAGTTGATCAGCACCCTCTTGGAGTCTTCGTCGCGCGACACGAACAAGCTTGCCTGCTCCTGCGTCACCTGGACGACGTCGCCGGTCTCGACGGAGACGGCAAAGAGATGGTTTCCCACTTTCAAACCGTCGTTGAAATAGATCCTCTTTCCATCGGCTGACCAGAACCCCACTGTCACGTCCCCATCAAAGCCAGCGCCGAGCTTTCTCCATTTACCGCCGCGGTCCGTGGTCTGGCGCAGATAGACGCGGTTGTTGCGAAAGTACGTGAAGTCGTCATCCGCCGAGAAGACAATGAGTGATCCGTCGGGAGAAAAGCTCAAGGAACTCTCCCCGATCTCCTTGTTGTTCGTCAATCGTTCAATAGCCCCCGTGCTCACCTCCAGAAGATACAAATCACTATAGGTTTGTGATTCTGTTACTGTCCTGAGATAGCGGTTGATCGGGGTGCCACGGAATCCTAACCACTCGGAGTTGTCAGCAAGCTTCACGTCACTCACGCTGTATTCAGTGCCCGAAGTGAGGCGGGTCTCTTTCTTCGTGTCGAGGTCCACGAACCAAAGGTGAACAGGAGGTGAATCTTCATTGCGGATGCGCACATCAAACTTCTTCTCCTTGCGCAGCTTGTTTGCCTGGTCCACGCTGTCCGGTGAGAGGAAGTAGATTCGCTTGCTGTCAGGAGAAAACTGCCACCCGGTAATCGGCGCCTTATGCTTGGTGAGCTGAACGGGCTTGTCCTTGTTGATTCCGGCAACGGTGACGATCCACACCTACCGCTCGTCCTCTTTCCCGGCGGAATACGCGAGCCATTTGCCGTCCTTACTGAACGCGAACGTGCCGACGCCCTCCTTTGCGTCAGAGATCTTCGAAGCTTCGCCTCCGTCAGGCCGCATAACATACAACTGATTTTGTGAAGACTTCGATTCGGGAGCCTCGCGGTTGGAGAGAAACGCGAAGAATTCACCGTTTCGTGCCCATCGGGGTGACGTCTCATTTTTGTCATTGGTGAACGTCAGCTGCTTTGTTGACGGTAGCCCCCGTTCTGTGGAAACGAGATAAATATCGGTGAAGGACTTCGCCGTTTTCCAGTCGGGAACCGAATATGTATACAGCAACCACTTCCCATCCAGGCTGACGGCGGGACTGCCGACTGAACGCATCTGCAGCACGTCCATGAACGTCATTGGACGCTTCGTGTTCTCTTGCGCCATCACAAACCCGAAGGCGAATGCCACCAGCAAAAC
>JBBTCR010000022.1:0-7982 GCA_038043105.1 Bacteroidota bacterium | reverse complement strand
TCGAGCACTAATGGATTGATTTTGAAATGGCTGCCAAGCTTTTCCAGCACATCCACTTGCTGCAACCCGTCGACGTTAATCCAGCGAACCTTCGGCCTCCGTTTTGTCACAAGAGCGTCTTCTGCCGAGATGGATGCACGTTCGGCGAGCCAGTCTTCCGAATAATCAATACGGCTGATCTGTACAGTGCCGAGCTTCTTCTTGCCGACGTGAATAAGCGTTCCAGGAGCGAGCCCTGCTTTCTGTGATCGCGCACCGCTAAGTCTAGGCATCGTTGATATCCTCAAACGGTCGATGTGTTTCGAGCTTGATAATCTGAAACGAATTTGCAGTAGAATCGAGCCGAGAGAAGAGGCTCGTCCATTCTGTTCATCGCAATTCGATGATTTTGTGTTTCCCTCGCGCCCCGGAGACAATCACGACATCCATCTTCCGTTTTCCGAAGTGTTTCGCCAGCACCTCTATCAGTTTCTCATTTGCGCGACCCTCAATCGGCGGAGCTGAGACATACACCATCAGGCTCCCATCTTGACGGGCTTTCACCGCGTTCTTTCGCGAATTGGGCTTTACGAGGACACTCAGTTTCACGTGTTGTTCTCACAACTTCTGTGTAAGTAAGAAGCGCCCATCATTGCGGATCGGGGCGAAAAGACCACATCTTTCGTTCCGAGGAGCTTCCATCGCGTTCAATTTCCCAGGCCCCACTCCACGACCTCCAGTTTCACTCGTGCAGTTCCAGTTTTGATGAGGTCGATTTCCTTCGCTGCCCCCCGAGAAAGGTCGATGATTCGCCCCTCCTTGAAAGGTCCACGGTCGTTGACACGAACTACCACGCTCCTGTTGTTCTCCAGATTTGTCACTCGGACTTTCGTGCCGAAAGGAAGCGTACGGTGGGCAGCGGTGAGACCATCCATGTCAAACGTTTCGCCGTTTGATGTCAACTTGCCGTGGAAGTCGTCTGCATAGTACGAGGCAACACCCTCAAGGGTAAGCAAGGCTCTTCCGATGGGTGCTGGGGGCTTCGGCTCGTCGGCTTTCTTTTCTTCTGTCGTGGCGCTCTCGCTGGCCCGGGGGCTGGCTCCGCGCGTGGCAAACCTCGGGGATGTGGCGCAACCTGCGAGCAGCAAGCAGGCGAGAGGAATCGCAAACAGTGCTGCACGCTGGAGGCTAGAGATAATCATTCATCTGCTTCCGCCGTATGAAATCCACGACCTCCTTCACTTCCTGCGATTCCCCCTTCTTGCAGATCAGAAGAGCATCGTCCGTGCTGATGATGATGAGATCCTGAACTCCAATTGCGGCAACAAGCTTGTTTCCCGCGTCGATATAATTATCCGAGGCATTGCGGATGATCACTTTTCCCTTTAGCGAGTTGCCTTCGCTGTCTGTAGGCACTAAGCGGACAACTTCATCCCACGAGCCTACGTCACTCCAGCCAAAATCACCCTTAACGACAAACACGTTGCCTGCTTTTTCCATAACGCCATAGTCAATAGAGATGCTCCTTATCAGGCCGTATGCTTGCTCAAGTACTTGAGGGTAGGTTGGACTCCCGATGCTCCCTTGCAGGGGAACAAGTTGTTCGTGCAAATCCGGCAAATGAAGTTCAATTTCCTTAAGGATCGTGCTGGCTTTCCACACAAAAATGCCGCTGTTCCACAGAAAATCACCACTCTGGACGAACCGCTCAGCCGTCTCGAGTGTCGGCTTTTCCGCGAACGTCTTGACCCGATAGACTCCCTCGGCACGATGCGGATTCCGATCAAGCTCCTCTTCCATAGTCTGAATGTAGCCGTAACCTGTCGCGGGATGCGTCGGATTGATGCCGATCGTCACCAACGCATCTCTTTCCTCTGCCACTTGTAGGGCAAGCCTGAGGATGCGGAGAAATTCCTCATTGTTGCGAATGAGGTGATCTGCAGGTGAGACGACCATAAGTGCATCGGGATCAAGGCGACGAATCCAGGATGCAGCGAGTCCAATGCAGGGCGCCGTGTTTCGACCGAATGGTTCAACAAGTATGTTCTCTGCGGGGATGAGCGTAGCCTGTTGGTTGACGATATCGCTTTGCATCTTGTCGGTGACGACAAAGGTGTTTCTTGCGTCGACAAGCGGGGCGAAGCGAGCAATGGTGTTCTCCAGCAAGCTCCCCGAGCCAACGATCTCAAGGAATTGCTTGGGGAAGCGCCTTCGGCTTCGGGGCCAGAAGCGCGTTCCAACGCCTCCAGCCATTATCACTGCGGAGATCTGTGACATGAGGTGAAATGTTATTCAAAGTGAGATTTGAAATCCCGAAGCACACCAATTTCTTCCGCGAGCAATCCGGCACGACCCTCGGGAGCAGTATCTGCCCATTGCGCGACCGCGGCTGGAATATTCGCGAAAATATTGAGAACGCGAATGTCGTCCAGGAGCTGGTTCCCCGAGACGTAGTTCAGGGATTCCGCGAGCAGACTACAGAACTCTCGGTAATCGTACGGGAAATCTCCAGCGGCAATAGCCTCGCACTCCTTCACAACGCTCTCAAGCAAATCAGTGCGCTGTTCATCGCCTCCTTGAACGCTTTCGACGAATTGTTCAAGCAAAACTGAAAACGTTCGTGCATCCCCACTTCCAACAGGGCCAGTCACGCCGACATCTTCTGTGACATCACCCGGCATCCGCAATGCTCCCGAAGTCCCTGCTTGAAGGAACGCACTCTCTCCCATGCCTCTGCGGAATGACGAGAAGACGAGCGTAACGTCTTCGGGAGATGCGGAAACCATCAGAGGATCTCTGTCCGCTTGCCGTGCAACCCACATCAGACTCAGGGCAAAGTCAGAGAACCCCTTGACCTTGTATAGCGACAGCAACTCCGTCCGGAGGTCGGGCGCCGATGCAAGGCGTTGTTTAATCTTCTCGAAGACGGTTCGCTGCTCATCTAAACTGAGCTCCTCAGTCGGGACGTTGCCGAGAAGAGCTTGGAGTACATCTTTCGCTTGGCTCATAGGTCTCGGTAAATTCGTGGAACACGGGATGATATGTTTGTGCAGATTTCGTAAGGGATGGTTCCTATTCGTTCCGCCAAATCCCACGCGTCGATCTTCTCTCGCCCCTGTCTGCCGATCAGCACCGCCTCATCTCCCGCGCTCACATCACTCGATCCGGCATCCACCATGATTTGATCCATACAGATCGTGCCTACGACGGAAAACCGCCGACCGCCAATCAGAACCTCCCCCTTGCCAGTCAAGAGCCGCATATAACCGTCAGCATAACCAAGTGGAAGCGTTGCAATTTGTGTTCTCCGTTTCGCGATGAACCTGCGGCCGTAGCTAACGCTCTCGCCGGACTCGATCCATTTGACAAGGGAGACCTTTGATTTCAGAGTCAAGACCGGTCTGATTGGAACGCTTTCTGAAGTTTGGTGCGAAGGGTAGTAGCCATACAACATGATTCCCGGTCTCACCATGGAAAAGTACGATTCAGGCAAGTCAAGAATGGCTGCACTGCCCGCGCAATGGATGTGCTCCGAGGTAACGCCCTCCGCTCGCAGAATGTCGAGCGCCTCGCGGAACTGCACGAGCTGCTGTTCCGAGAACGTCTTGTCCTTCTGGTCCGCAGTTGCAAAATGCGTGTACACTCCCTTGATCTCAAGCCGGCGCATTTTGCTGAGCGCTTTGAGGAGTTTGAGGAGGCCTGCTCCTTTGACGCCGATCCTGTTCATCCCCGTGTCGATCTTGAGGTGAACGGGCAAAGAAATTCGCCTTCTTTCTGCATCGGCATTCAGCAGTCGGGCATCGGCCTCAGAACAAACCGTGGATTCAAGTTGAAAGTCCCCGTAGAGACGGGCCTGGCTTTTCGAGGGGAGTGTGAAGACATGAATTGGCGATCGCAGCCCGGCTTCCCGCAGGGCAACGCCCTCTTCAGCGTTCGCCACGCCGAGATAGTCGATTGATTGATTTTCAAGGAACTTCGCCACCTCCGTGAGCCCGTGGCCGTACGCATTGGCCTTGACGACCCCCATCACCTTTACACTTTTTCCAATCTTGCGTCGTATTCCCTTGAGGTTGTACGCCAGCGCCTGGAGGCTGATCTCAGCGATCGTCGGTCGTGTGGACGTGGGCAAGGTTTTGGCAGGGAGTTCGTGATTCCTCGATTTGGCGCGTGCTCGAAGTCGGCTTGAATATAACTCTTCCGGCTTTGAATGTCAATGAAGTCTCGCCGGCCACGCGAGACGATCAACGCGACACCTTCGACAAGACATTCCATATTGCCGGATCTTCGATGCCCAACACCCAAGCAGAGAAACCGCGAAGCTTGAATTGCTTCAGCAACTCGTACTTCGCCTTGAAGCTCCGTGCGTCTTCCAGATAGACGTACTCGAAGAGCCCACCGTTATCGAAGACAGCAAATGAGACCTTCTGCTCGTCACTCCACTGAACCTTGGTCTTGTAAGTCTTAAGGATTCCGAGCGCGCGAGCATGGTCAATGGCATCGCTCCATGACCGCGCGTTGGCAAAGTACCGGACGGTATCAAGAGCAGTATACCAGTGCATGGACCCCAGGGGAATCCCAAGCGAAAGTTTCTCCGGAGGCATGAACTTCAGAAAGTATTCCACTATTTGTGTAACCCATGGAATCCCGGCGTTCGGCCCCGGGGTCGTTCGGCGCGTGTGCTGGGAGTATGACATGACCGAGATGAAGTCGCCAGCCTTCGCCAGCTCAGCTAGATCGTAGCCGGCACGCCAGTTTTCAAACAGCCACTTATGGTATGCAGTGTGCCCAGCGTAATCCTCGGGGCGGTGAACAACGGCGATGCTCAGCTTAAAGCCCTTCTTGTGCAGCGCATCGGCGGTTTCCTGATAGAACTTCGTGAACGCATCCCGGTCGTTCATATTCAAATTCTCGAAGTCAAACTGAATACCGAGAAACTTGTACTGCTCACAGAGATCGACCAGCGTTGAGATGCACCGCGATCGGGCTTGAGGATTCACCAGGAGCCGATGAAGCATGAGTTGATCAAAGCCAGGATTAACGATCAACGGCATAACACCAACGGTGTGGGCCCGGGCGAGCTCGATGACTCGTGAATCGACAGATCCCCAAACGATCCCGTCTTCGTCCACGGAGAACGCCTGGGGAGCAACGATGCTGATCTTGTCGATATTCTTGGTCAAAGCTTCGAAACACTGCTCATTGTTGACATAGTAGAACAGATTCTCGGTCTTGGTCTGGGCTTGAATGGAGACAGCAAAGAATGCGATAAAGAAAGTGAGTTGAATCTTCGAGAGATGTTTCTTCATGGCTTTTTCCGTTCGTTGATGCATTCAGGGATGATTCAAAAAAAAGGAGTCCGGCGAAGATCCTGGAGGATTTCGCACGGACTCAGTGTTGACTTAGTATTGCGTATGTTCTACAACGTGTTAGAGCGACGGATCAGCTGGTGTGTTCGGATTTGACAATCGCTCAGTATCGGGATACGGGAACCAGTTGCGGGTTCGGCTCCACTGCGCCTTTGGAACAGCCGGATCTGCAGCTTGTTTGTTGAACCGCCGCGTATCGCCGAGCCGCGTTCCCAGCATCAGGAGTTCGTACAACCTCTGGTTGTAGATCTCATCGAGCATCGCCTGCTGCGTCGACAACTGCGCAGACGTTTTCGCCGGTAGGTTCGCTCCAATTCCGGCTGCATCGGTCGTCTTGGTTCGAGCCCGATTGACTTCGGTGAGCGCATTCGCCAAATCATTTTGGCGAGCGTAGGCCTCGGCTTTAATCAGCATGATCTCGCCTGGCAGATAAACATAATACTTCGCGTTATCCGTCTTGAATTGGGCGAAATCGTCGACCGGCGTCCCAAGGAATGAAGTTGCCGTGGAGGCGCTGACCCAATAGGCTACTCTGCCGTCACCCGCTTCCGCGCTCAGCCTGAAGCTTCGGACCGGCTTGTAGTAAACGGTCTGAATAGCAATGAGGTAGATCGGGTTGCGCGAGGTTGTGCTGTTGTAAAACAGGCTCGAGCTCTTCGTCAAATCAACTGCGTTCGCTGCCGCAATCGCCTTCGCATAGTCACCCTTGATGAGCGCGTATCGAGCAATCATTGCCTGAATGGTATTGGGAAGATCCAAGCCAATGCCCAGAATGGTGCTGTTGAAATCGGTATAGGCCGACCCAGGCTGAGACGCATATTCATCGCGCGCAGCTTCGAGAAGGGAGATCACATAATTGAGGACAGTCGTACGGTCCGCAAATATCGGAGTTGTCGACGTCGTTACCTCAATAGGAAGCTTCTCGTAGCATTCGATCAGCTCCCCGAGCGACATTGCCTTGAAGAGACGCGCGAGCGCAAGAATGCCACTCCTGGTCCCAGGTGTGAGTGGAACTTTCGGAGCGTTGTTGATGAGATCTTCCGCAGACTTGATCGTTCGGAAATGGGTGCTCCACATGTTGTTGACCGTCCCGTTGAACGGCTGGACGTCAGTTCCGCCGGTCTCCAGCTCGCGGAGACCGAGTACCGATGCAGGCATCGTGGCAAACATTTTGGTTAGGAAGTTCGACACTTCCACGGTCTCATTGACGCCTTCGCCATATTGTGCCTGCATACCGACAGCCACCGCTTTGACACCTTCTGGCGTAGAGAGAACCTGTGCATCCGTCGGTGCATTCGGGCTGAGTTGATCCAACGAGCAACCCGCAAGAGCCACGAGGATCGCACAGCACAGTGCTATCAACAGAATATTGGCTTTCATGGCAAAATCCTTTTCTTGAGTGGCTAAAGTGATCATAAGCGTGTGCAAGGTTACAAGTTGAACGTCAGACTGAAAATCCAGGTACGAGGAAGCGGCGTAGTGGACCAATCGAATCCGCGGACCAGCGTACTCTGAGAGGCTGCATTCACCTCGGGATCGTAGCCGCTGTAGTTGTCGAATGACAGAAGGTTTCGACCGGTCAAGGTGACCTCAAGGCTTCGCAGCCCGAGATTCTTGATGAAGTCCTGATCGAACCGGTAGCTGACGGACAGCTCACGAAACTTCACGAACGAGGCATCTTCCACATACTCCTCGAAGATTGTCCGGCGATTGTTAAAATAGCCAACCGCGACTTCGCCCTTCAGCTCTTTCTCATACTCTTTGCCATTGCCGAATGCCGGGGTCTCGAGGATACGGCGAGTGAAGTTGAACACGTCCTGGCCAAACATGCCGTCGAACTGGACATGGACATTCAGGTTCTTGAAGATCTCAAAATCGTTCACGAACGCAACCATCAACGATGGGTTCGGATCGCCGATCTTCCGCGCAACGGGATCGCGGAGCGGCCGACCGAGTGTGTCGTACTTGATCGAGCCGTCGGTGTTGCGTTGATATTTCGGACCATAGAAGAATCCGAGGGGCTCACCTTCAGCAACACGCACAATGCCGAAGCTGTTAGCCACTGCGAAGGCGGGCCCGTACAGCTTCGTGACCTTGTTCTTGTTCTGCGACACAACCACCGTGCTCAGCCACTGGAAATCATCGCTGTTCCACACGACACCTTTGACCAGCAACTCAAAGCCCTTGTTCTGCAACTCGCCAACATTATCGAGGATGCCGGAGAATCCCGTCGACGGCGGAAGGGTTCGCTGGAGCAGAAGGTCGGTGACCTTCTTCTCGTAGTAGGTCGCCTCAATACTCACCAGATCGTTGAACAAACCGAAATCAGCGCCGACCTCGATTTCCGTCATCCGTTCTGGCTTCAGCGTCTGATTCCCAAGCAAGACGGAGTTCACCAGGCCAGGTCGATTACTGTTGCTCTGCTGGAGATAGACGGAGAATCGATCGTACGTGCCGGCGGGTTGACCACCCGATTGACCCCACGCAGTCCTGAACTTAAAGCGATTGACGATACTACCAATGTTTTCTGTCCAGAAGTCCTCATTGGAGAGAACATAGGATAAGCTCGCCTTAGGGAATATCTGGATGCGATCATCCTTACCGAAGGTCGAAGCCCCATCAACTCTGATCCCGCCC
>JBBTCR010000021.1:0-1352 GCA_038043105.1 Bacteroidota bacterium | reverse complement strand
CGTCGGCGAATACATCCAGATTATTCAACAAGCACAGCTCCCCCTACGCGAGCCCGTGCTCGAACCCGCCACACGCTCAGGCCGGATGACCGCTGTGCTAACGCTGCTCGGATTCAATGTCAGCCCGGGAGACCTCAGCCACGAGCAAGATGTGAAAACGCTCAACCGAGTCACGCCCGCGTATTCACATGAATTCCGGCCTCTCCTTCTCGATATGAAGAAGTTGCCAATTCGCGATCATTCAGCGAGAACAATTGTCTGTCTCAATACATTGCACGAACTCGACAATCCGCGCATCTGCATGTCAGAATTGATATGACTGGACGATCCCAACGGAACGCTGATTGTCGGCGATTTCAATGAAACAGGCTTTGCCATTATGCAGCGACTTCACAAGGCCGCGTACTTGATTGACCATTCTTCGGGATTCTTAAAAATAGCAGACGCACGTACCATTCTTGATAACGCCTACCCTGTGATCCGAGAAGTTGTAACGCCACCGAATATCAGTTATATTGCCTCGCGCAAGCAATGTTAGCGTGGGCACTTCAACGCGGGATATCATCAGATCCCTTCACGACTAGAAATCTGGTCGAAAAGTAGTGCCACAAAGACACCAAGTCACAAAGCATCATAAAAGGTTAAAAAACCAAGATATTTTTCTTCGCGTCTTAGTGACTTAGTGGCAAAATCATAGGTTTTCAACCGGGCCTCTAGCGCTCTGGTACCAATGTTCTCATCAAGACAGCATGTATAAACTCGAACGCATCCTCTGCCCCATAGACTTCTCACCAGCCTCCATCGAAGCCATTCGTTTTGCATCATTCTTAGCGAACCACGCTAACAGTCAGCTGACGCTGGTCTACGTGGACGAGTACGAGAAATCACCGCTCGGCTTTTTCGAACGCAACGAGCACTCCCTGGCTCAGCACCGTGAGAACGTTGCCGGCTTCGCCCAGGCGAAGTTTGCCGAGATCATGAAGCAGGAATCGCTATCTTCCCAGCGCACGTCTACAGTTGTTCGTTTCGGAACTGCGTACCATGAAATCATCGACGTGGCCGAAGAGAACCGCTACTCGGTGGTCGTCATCGCAACGGAAGGGCTCGGTCGGTCTTCTCCGCATATGATCGGCAGAACGGCCGAGCGTGTGGTTCGACTCTGTCGCACACCCGTCCTCACGCTCCGCCCGCGCCAGGAGCCGGGCGAATGGAAAATCGGGACCATCCTCTGCCCGACAGATTTTTCCGAGTACAGCAACTTCGCGATCCCGTATGCCGTTTCGATGGCACGCAGCTACCGCGCGAAGATTATTCTGCTCCACGTGACAGGGCTGGCTGTGCAGCACCCCGAA
>JBBTCR010000020.1:0-1132 GCA_038043105.1 Bacteroidota bacterium | reverse complement strand
GGGCTCTGCGGCTCATTGCTACAGCCTACCCACAGGAGCGCGAACGTCACGGCGACAATTGCTACAAGAGCGACAATTGCGCGTGAAGACTTCATTATTGAAGTGACCATGCTTACCCCCTCATCTTGATTGGTTTGTGAAAAGAGCTGTGGGTCGTCGTGGAATTCCCCTTTTGAGGTGCGGTCGAACCTCATCCAATGTATCACAAGTCATTCTCAAAATCAAGAATGAACCCCTCCAAAAATCAAGGAAATATGTGGAAGAATGAAGACCACCAGCAAATACCGATAGATTATTCCGTCTCGATTATGACTTGAACGGACTGCCGAATCCTCTTCGCTTCAGTTACCACCTTTACAACAGACTTTTCCTTGTCCCACCACCACCCTTGGGGCCCTGTCTGTCCAGGACTCAATCTTCGCCCCTCGGCGCTCACTGAGCGAGGCTGTTTCAGCCCGTGGAATCGAAGCTCATAGGCTCTCACCGTCGGTTGACCGTTGAATTCTCCTTTGGTCGGACCAATCGTCAGTTGATAACGCCCGCGCGAGGACGGAGCAAATTTCAGCGGCGTCCAGGCGTTCTTGCCGGACTGATAGTCGAGGGAGATCCCGTCATCTTCATAGAGTCTGAACTCCGCTCGTTCCGGACCATACACCTCAACGATGAGTGTATCGAGCGGCTTTTGGTCGGTGTGCGCCACATCCGGCTGCAGCGGGATGATCGAGCCGGATTTCACGAAGACCGGGAGCCGATCGAGCGGATACCTTTCTCGCACCACCTGGTCTCCTCGATACTTTTTTCCGCTGAAGTAATCGGTCCACTCTCCCGGCGGCAGATACGTTTCCTTTTCACCAGTCGAGTCGGTGACAGGTGCTACCAACAATTCGCGGCCGAACATGTATTCGTGCGGATAGGAGTAAGCTTTCTCAAGCGATCGATGTTCCAGATAGAGCGGACGAACGACCGGCAGCGCATCGTCGTACGCAACGCGGCAATAGGTGTAGATATACGGAAGAAGATTGTACCGGAGCCGGAAAAACTTCCTTGCGAGTTCGAGACCTTTCTCACCGTACGTCCAGGGCATCCTGAGATTCCCTTCCTTCGGATTCTCGTGAGCGGAATGTAAGCGAAG
>JBBTCR010000019.1:0-1911 GCA_038043105.1 Bacteroidota bacterium | reverse complement strand
GCTGGAAGATGTGCCGCTCGACTCCCTGAACCTGATGCAAAGGATGCAGGTGGAGTATTTCCTGGATAAGAAATCCCACGCGGATCCGAAGAAAATACGCGAGTTCCTCGAGAAGGTCGGGTACCCGGTCTGCTTCCTCGATTTCGAGACCTTCGGCTCGGCCATCCCGCTGTTCGACGGGACCCGGCCGTACCAGCAGGTGCCTTTCCAATACTCCCTGCACCGCATCGACGCCGAAGGGGAGGAAGCGAAGCACTTCGAGTACCTGGCGCATCCGGGCCCGGATCCGCGGAAGGAGATCGCGGAGAAGCTTCTGGGCGAGATCCCCGAAGGGGCGTGCGTGCTCGTCTACAACATGGCCTTTGAAAAACGTGTGCTGAAGGAACTGGGGGAATCCCTCCCCGGACTGCGCAAACGACTGAATGCAGTCGCCGAAGGGATGATCGACCTCATGGAGCCCTTCAGGCGGCGGGACATCTACCACTGGCGGATGAACGGTTCGTATTCCCTGAAATCCGTCCTGCCGGCCCTGGTGCCGGAGATGACGTACGACGGTTTGGAGATCAGCGACGGGGCGATGGCTTCCGAGGCGTATTTCACCATGGGGGAGATTTCCGATCCCGCGGAATTGGCCCGCCTGCGCAAGTCGCTGCTGGATTACTGTAGGCAGGACACCCTGGGCCTCGTCCGGCTGCTGGAGAAGATGCGGGGGATCCAATAGGCCCGTCCAGAACCATAGACGGGCATGACCCTTTCGCTAACCTCGAAATAGAGTTTATCCCCCCTAATAAGCGACACGCTGCGTCTGCATAGCCCCCGGCTGGCATTCGCCGTGCAGTTTATCCGCACAAGACGGGATTTCCAGAGGAAATCTGATGTTTTTGGGGATATACAGGATGGGTCTCGGACTCCTGGTGTCCGGCAAGGATACCGACAAAGAGCTTTCCAGTCCGGATTTACGAGGTGGTCTGCCGCCATTGACAGGTCATAAGCGTTCCGGTAACCTTAACTTAGCGATGTTGGCATAGTGTACCAACATGACAAGTCTGTTGATGATGCACGAGAAGATCACGGACGAACTGGGGAATGCAGTCGAAATCAAAATCTGGAAGGTTCCGATATCGGGGGATATACCTCACGGGTACAAGTATTCGTTGGTCTATATCGTCGGCGGAAAGAGAGTTGTCGGATACGACAACGCGGAAGGGAAAGGAGATCACAAGCATATCGGGGCAAGGGAATCGGAGTATGCGTTTATAAGCATTCGGCGGCTTGTGCGCGATTTTCAGGCAGACGTCAGGTTGTACAAGGAGAAACACGATGAGAGTTAAAAAAGTGCGAATCGGCATCAAGGATATGCAAACGGCTATGGATGACTTCGTGCGGACCGCTGAAGCGATCGAGCGAGGTGAAAAAGTCAAGAAGAGGACAGGAGTATATTTCACAAGCATGGAGGCATTTCGAAAAGTACTTACAGTCCAGCGGATGAGTCTTCTGCATCTGATCAGGGAGGCGAAGCCGGCTTCTCTCCACGAGTTGGCCCGTCTTGCGCGGCGGAACATCAAGAACGTTTCGGACGACGTGCGGTATCTCGCTCAAGTGGGCCTCGTCGAATTGAAAGGCTCCGAGAAGAAGATATCGGCATTAGTAAACTACGACAAGATTCTCTTGGAAATTGCTGTCTGAATCATTCACTTTCCGTG
The DNA here is from genome assembly GCA_038043105.1 of Bacteroidota bacterium. Taxonomy (GTDB): domain Bacteria; phylum Bacteroidota; class Ignavibacteria; order UBA10030; family UBA10030; genus VGWB01. The sequence goes on along the minus strand of JBBTCR010000019.1, from coordinate 208 downwards.
AATCGCGGTAATGTGCCGGATAGATTAAAGAATTTATGATTCATTTTCCAAGGGAATATTTTGAATCTGTAGGGTAGTCCGGCTGCTTCTTTGTCCGCAGCCTCCAGTGCCATCGAATCGAGGATTTACGGCAGGCCTGCCCTGCGGAATTCACGCTGCACGGCGCGGAATACGTCGAGGAACTCGGGAAGGAGAGCGACCTGGTGAG
>JBBTCR010000018.1:0-1644 GCA_038043105.1 Bacteroidota bacterium | reverse complement strand
TGAGGGGCATGATACAGCGGTGTGATGGAGTATTGGAGTAACGGAATACATGGAGCGGTGAAGCGGTGAGGAAAGAGAGAGCCAGCGAGATGGGGTAAACGTGCTATGCGCCGGGAGGAGGGAGCTCAGCCCACACCCACACATTGGGAGGGAGCTACGCGCCCGAGCCACTATGAAGCCGCTGCCCAGAAATTGATTTTCGACCATTATTGATTACATTCAGCAGGCTTGAAGCCAGTCACATCATCACCCATGGACAAAAGCTTAACCAACTCCCGTCGCAAATTCCTCAGGCGAACACTGCTCGGCACGGCATTTCTCACGGCCGCGAAGATTTTTCCGCGAGATTTTTTGTTTGCTCAATCCGTTGAGGGCATTCCAAGCGATCTCCGGCAAGGATGAGTTTGCGATCTTTCGGCTCGATACGCAGGTGCTGTACACGGTATATCCAAGTGAGAAGGCATACTCGGAGATGTCGTTTGAGGAGGTGGAGAAAACGATGAAGGGCCTGGGTGCTCAGATGGATGCAGCGATGGAACAGATGAGGAAGGGCATGAAAGACATGCCTGAGGAGCAGCGCAAACAGGTGGAGCAGATGATGGGAGGTATGATGGATGGAAAGAAGACTCCGGCCGAAGTCACGAAGACTGGAGAGCGGAGAACGATCAGCGGCTACGCTTGTATAAAGCACATTATGAAGCAAGGGAGCAAAGAGGTTGCGACGGTGTGGGTGACGAAGGGTATTAAGGAATTTGAGAAAATGAGAAAGGACTTTGAGGATTTCTCGAGGCGGCTGATGGCGCTGAATCCGATGACGGCAGGTGCCGCTGAAGGGTGGGACAAGATTGATGAATTCCCGATGGAAACAGATTACGGGAAAGGGATCAAGACCGTGGTTACGAAAGTTGAGAAGCGCTCCATTCCCAAGAATGAGTTTGAAATTCCAGCGGGCTACAAAAGGGTGAAATCTAAGCTGAAGGAAATGGAGGAGGAAGAGAAGTAGAGCCGAACGGCTGGCGCTAGGTCAACAACACAAGAGCAAGTCCCGCCGAGTGGCGTGACAAAAGTCCTGAGATTTGCACTCTTTCTGCCACCTGTGCTTTCCGTCATAGCTTCTATGCACGCGCGGAATTAGCTTGACAACGTACGGGATGCATCCGTTCACGCGAAACAACCATAGGTTGGAGGATCACCAAATGAAAAACATCCTGCTCATCGAGGATGAGGAGAACCTCATCAACATCATGGCCAGCGTCCTGGAGGACGAAGGCTTTGCTGTCAAGAAGTTTTTGAGCGCTGAGGAGGCGCTTGATGTGTGTTCCGCGTGTTCGCCTGATCTGATCATCTCCGATGTGCGGATGAAAGAGATGGACGGATTTACGATGTTTGAAAAGATGAAGACCCTCCAGAATCTCCGCTCAATCCCCTTCATTTTCCTCACCGCCCTGGATGATCGCGTGAGCCAGCAGCGGGCGCTCAAACTCGGAGCGACAGCCTACATTACCAAACCGTTCGATGTGGATGAGCTGCTGGGGGTTGTCAAGAAAGTCCTACCTGCCACCTGATTCTTGCCTGTCGCAACGCTCGAGACCCTTGAGCGTGTCACTCAGGGCATGCGAGATCCTCAGACAAGCCGCTCAACTC
>JBBTCR010000017.1:0-2010 GCA_038043105.1 Bacteroidota bacterium | reverse complement strand
TCGCTGCTTTCTTCATTCAACATTCCGTCTCCTCTATATCTCCATTCTGACTTCTGACTCCTTCATTCTGGCTCCCACATTCTGAATTCTGTCTCCTGTATTCTGAGTTCTGTCTTCTGTTTTACCATTTTTCCTTTTTCATTTTGCATTGATTCATGTGTGGCATCTGCGGCATCTTTAACTACGGAAATTCTGCTCAAACCTTCGATGAGGCTCTTCTCATCAGGATGAGCGATACCATCACCCACCGCGGGCCGGATGACTCGGGCACGTTCATCTCGCCAAGCAAGCGCGTGGGATTCGGTTTTCGCCGCCTTTCCATCGTCGACCTCTCCCCCGCCGGCCACCAGCCGATGTTCTCACAGGACGGATCAGTCGCCATCGTATTCAACGGCGAGATTTACAACCACGAGATCCTTCGTAAGGAGTTTGAGCAAAAGGGCTGCCGCTACCGCTCACGCTCTGATACCGAGAGCATCATCAACGCGTACCAGGAATATGGTCTCGACTTCGTTCACAAGCTTCTTGGGATGTTTGCAATCGCGCTCTGGGACGAGAAGAACCAACGGCTTGTCCTTGCCCGAGACCGAATCGGCATCAAGCCGCTTTACTATACGTTTATCGATGGTAACTTCATTTTCGGCTCCGAGATCAAGGCCATCCTCCAGCATCCTGCGGTGCACAGGGAGTTCAATGAAGAAGCCCTCGATGCATATCTGACGTTTCTCGTCTCCCCCGCTCCGATAACGATGTTCAAGAACATCTACAAGCTGGAGCCGGGACACTTTATGGTGATTGGAAAGGATGGAGACGTCCGAAAGGAGCAGTACTGGGATCCCGTGCCCATCGGGCGACAGCCATCGATCGATCTTGACGGAACGCCGATTCCGCACTCGAAGCTCCTCGATGAAGGCCCGCCAAAGGATGAACAATCGTGCAGTGATACCATTCGCAGATTGTTGAAGCAATCGGTGAAAGACAGGATGATGAGCGATGTTCCGTTCGGCGTGTTCCTAAGTGGAGGGATCGATTCAAGCACGAACGTCGCTTTGATGGCCGAGTTGATGGACCGCCCCGTTGACACCTTTTCAGTGGGTTTTCGAGACTTGGAGAAGTATAACGAGCTTGGCTATGCTCGTCAGATCGCCAAGGAGTTCAAGACGAATCATCATGAAGTGATCATCGACCAGCGGATGGCGTTCGATTTCCTCCCCAAGCTGATTTATCACCAGGATGAACCCCTCGCTGACCCGGTGTGCATTCCGCTTTACTTCGTTTCGAAGCTTGCCCGGGACAACGGCACGATTGTCATACAAGTGGGTGAGGGCAGTGATGAACAGTTTGCCGGATATCCAGCATACTTGCGAGAGCTTCGTTTCTACGAGTGGCTCTGGCGTCCATATCAGTTGATACCAAGGTTCGCGAAATCTGCGATCTTCGGACTTGCCTCAACCTTGCTGAAGCGTCAACACAAGTTCCTGCAGCTAGATTACATCCGCAAAGCGACTGAAGGCGATGAGTTGTTCTGGGGAGGAGTGAACATCTTCACGGAAACACACAAGGGCCGACTGCTCGATGGCCGGAAGGAGAATCGAGTTGCGAGAGCTCGCGATCTCGCTGCGCGATGGCACGAGACAATCCTGGAACGCGATCACCGTGCGGACTACTTGAAGCGGATGATTTACCTCGAGTTCAAGAACCGGCTTCCGGAACTCCTTTTGATGCGCGTGGACAAAGTTTCCATGGCAACCTCGGTTGAAGCGCGCGTGCCGTTCCTCGATCACCGTCTTGTTGAGTATTCGATGACGATTCCGAAAGAGTTCAAAATCAAAGGCGGGGAACCGAAGTACATTCTGAAAAAGGCGGTCGAAGGGATAATTCCCAAGAACATCATCTACAGAAAGAAGCAAGGCTTCGCCGCACCGGTGAGCGAATGGCTTCGTTCCGAGTGGTTTGCTTTTATGGAAACGAGAGTTCTTGACGGCGGGTTAATGAAGCGCAATCTTTTCC
>JBBTCR010000016.1:0-6262 GCA_038043105.1 Bacteroidota bacterium | reverse complement strand
TAGAGCAGCGGTCTCCAAAACCGCAGGTTGGGGGTTCGAGTCCCTCCTGACGTGCAAAGGAAGGACGCTCCGCGCCCGACAGTGATAGCGGGGCAGATGAAGACGCAGGTTGGGGGTTCCCCGCCCGACCGTCCGACGACAGTCGGGCGGTCGGGGAGCCCCTCCAGACGTGCAGAGCTGTTGCACGGGGCGGTTATGATTTCCATGAACATACATTTTGGTACTAGGACGCGATGAAAGAAAAGATCATCAACTTTTTTAATGATGTTGTAAAGGAGATGGGGAAGGTCACCTGGCCCACGCGTGAGGAACTGGTGGAGTCGACCAAAATTGTCATCATCGTGTGTCTGATTATATCTGTATTCACCTGGGGCGTTGACTCAATTCTGAGCGCGGCGCTCAAGGCAATTCTGCAATTCTGAGGAAGAGAAGAGATTTGAACAAGCGTTGGTATGTTGTCCGAACATACTCCGGTCACGAGGCGAAGGTGAAGGCTCACCTTGAATCGGAAGTGGCACGGCTGAACCTAGTGGAAAAAATCTCCAGCGTCATGATTCCGTCGGAGAAAGTCATCGAGGTGAAAGACGGAAAAAAGAAGGCGAAGGTGAAGAACTTCTTTCCGGGGTATGTTCTCGTTGAAGCCATTCTTGACAAGGAAACTATTCACCTGATTCTCGAAGCTCCGTCGGTCTTGGGGTTTGTTCCTGACAAGAACAATCCCGTTGCTTTGCAGGCTGAAGAAGTCCGCCGGTTGATTGGCAAGATGGAAGAGAAGAGAGACGTGGAGCTCGTGGAGATTCCTTTCCGCATCGGTGATCCGGTGAAGGTGATCGAAGGTCCATTTAACAACTTCTCGGGATTCGTTCAGGCGGTAAATCCAGAGAAGATGAAAGTGAAAGTCGCGGTGAGCATCTTTGGCCGGAAAACGCCGGTCGAACTCGATTTCATGCAGGTTGAAGCAGAAAAGTGAGATTCCGTTCAGGAGCTCTCTGATTACTAACAGGTACAGGGTATGGCAAAAAAAGTCACAGGTTTCATCAAGTTGCAGATTCCAGCAGGTCAAGCGAATCCAGCTCCTCCGGTTGGCCCGGCGCTCGGTCAAAAAGGCGTCAACATCATGGAGTTCTGCAAGCAGTTTAACGCCAGAACGAAGGAGCAGCAGGGACTCATCATTCCCGTCATCATCACGGTATTCAGTGATAAATCCTTCACGTTTATCACCAAAACGCCTCCGGCAGCGACGTTGCTGCTGAAGGCAGCGAAACTGGAAAAAGGATCCGGCGAGCCAAATCGCGTGAAAGTTGGGAAGGTGACTACGAAGCAAGTCCGCGAGATCGCGGAGATGAAGATGGCAGATCTCAACGCCGCCTCCGTCGAAGCTGCGATGAGCATGGTCGCTGGAACCGCGCGCAGCATGGGAATCACGGTCGAAGAATAAAGAATTCTCTCATCAAAGTGAGTTGGGAGCATGAAAAAGCGAAGCAAGCGCTACAGAGCAGTAGCTGCAAAAGTTGAAAAGAAAAGCTACACCGTCGCAGAGGCGGTGCAGAGGGTTAAGGAGACCGCTTCGGCGAAGTTCGCCGAGGGCGTGGACATCGCCGTTCGTCTCGGCGTAGATCCGAAGAAAGCTGACCAAGCGATCCGCGGAACGGTTGCCCTGCCGCACGGCATCGGCAAAGCAGTACGCGTTCTCGTGATCGCAAAGCCGCCGAAGGACGAAGAGGCCAAGGCCGCTGGAGCCGATCACGTCGGCTTCCAGGAATACTTGGAAAAAATCCAACAGGGTTGGGCAGACGTTGATGTGATCATCGCGACGCCTGATGTGATGGGCGAGCTCGGAAAGCTTGGAAGGATCTTGGGACCGCGCGGCTTGATGCCGAACCCGAAGAGCGGGACGGTGACCATGGAGGTCGGAAAGGCCGTGAAGGAAGTGAAGGCCGGCAAGATCGAGTTTCGCGTTGACAAGGCTGGCATTGTCCACGCGACGGTTGGCAAGGCAAGCTTTGAGAAGGAACAACTGGTTGAAAACATCCAGTCATTCCTGAACACGATCGTTCGCCTGAAGCCGACCTCGGCAAAGGGAACGTACGTTAAGAGCATTGCGATTTCCACGACGATGGGACCCGGCGTCCACATCGACCGCAATGAAGTTGCTGTTCACTAAAGACGAAATTACGCACTCACTACTCTATACTAGACGGAAGTCTGGTGCCCGGTGAATCGGGGCTTCTCACCAGGCTTCGCAAGTCGATGCTTCACTCGGCTTGTCTATTTGGTGAACTCAGTAATCTGGAAGGTACTACATGAACCGATCGGACAAGGAATCGATCGTAGCCGAGGTAGCCGAAAAGGTCTCTCGCGCGACGGCGATGTACTTTGCCGACTTCACAGGGCTCACCGTTGAGGAGGAAACCGAGCTTCGACGGGAGTTCCGCAAGGCCGGCATCGAGTACAGAGTCGTGAAGAACACGCTCGCGAAAAAAGCTCTCGAGCGCGTCAGCGGTTATGATCGTGTGTACGACAAACTGGTTGGGCCGACTGGGATTGCGTTCAGTTACGATGATGCGGTTGCACCTGCGAGGATCATCAAGAAGTTCAAGGAGAAGTCCGGCAAGCTCGCTCTGAAAGCCGCCGTTCTCGAAAAACAGGTCTTCGACGGGTCGCAGCTTGATCAACTCTCCAAACTTCCCACTCGCAAAGATCTCATGGCGGGTGTTGTGGGAAGTCTGCAGGCACCGATCGCGGGCATTGTCGGCGCGATTGCTGCCGTGATGCGCGATCTGGTCTACGTCATCGATGCGATCGAAAAGAAAAAGCAAGCGGCCTGACGGGTAACAAGTTTTTGAACATCATTCACAAGGAGAACTACAATGTCAGCAGTGGCAGAAATTGTTGAGAAGATCGAAAAGCTCACGCTTCTTGAAGCAGCGGAGTTGAAGAAAGCGTTGGAGGAGAAGTTCGGCGTCACCGCTGCAGCCCCGATCATGATGGCGGGCGGAGCGATGCCGGCAGCCGCGGGTGCCGCGCCTGCAGTTGAGGAGAAAACAGAATTCGCGGTTGAGCTGAAGAACGCCGGTGCCCAAAAGATCAACGTCATCAAAGTTGTCCGTGCGGCGACTGGACTTGGGTTGAAAGAGGCGAAGGATCTCGTCGACGGCGCCCCCAAGGTTGTGAAGGAGGGTCTCAACAAGGATGAGGCTGAGAAGCTGAAGAAAGAGATCGAAGAGGCTGGCGGGCAGGTGGAACTGAAGTAAGACCGACACGAAAACTCTTTCGAACTTTTCATTCATCATCACTGTTGAATCAAACGAGCAAAATCTCTCGATCATAACCAAACTCAAAGCCGATGGTTCTCCCATCGCAGATGGGATTTGAGCCATCGGCTTGAGCCATATTATAGAGAGCGGTCTCACGGTTCGTTCGATTTTCAAGGATTTCCTTCTGATTTCGCCGCTTCCGGCTTCTCGGGCGAGGTCAGATTGTGCTGTTCACCATCAATTTTCCAAAAGGAGTGGTTGACTTGAAGAACCAATCCAGTGGCACGAACGGTCGAATTTCCTTCAGCCGGATTCCTTCCGTTATTGAAACCCCGGACCTGCTGAACGTCCAGATCGATTCATTCAACAAGTTCTTGCAGTCGGATGTCCCTCCTCATCGGCGCAAGAAGCTCGGACTGCATCAAGTCTTCGAAATGAATTTTCCGATCACCGACGCGCGTGAGAATTTCCTCCTGGAGTTTGCCGAGTACTATGTTGAAAAACCGAAGTACTCCGTCGTCGAGTGTCAGGAGCGCGGGCTCACGTTCTCGGTACCTCTCAAGGCGAAGCTTCGTCTCTCGTCAAAGAGGGAAGGAAGCCAGGAGTTCACTGACACGATTGAGCAAGAGGTATATCTCGGCAACCTGCCCGCGATGACGGCGGGGGGTACGTTCATCATCAACGGCGCTGAGCGAGTCCTGGTCAGCCAGCTACATCGGTCCCCGGGCGTCTTTTTTGGCGAGTCCGTGCACCCGAACGGCACGCTGATGTACTCGGCGAGGATCATCCCGTTCCGCGGTTCGTGGGTTGAGTTCTCGACGGACATCAACAACGTGATGTACGCGTACATCGACCGGAAGAAGAAATTCCCCGTCACGACACTTCTTCGCGCATTGGGGTATTCGTCGGACGACGAGCTTCTCGATCTCTTCGCGCTCGTTGAGGAAGTCGATGTCAACAAGATCAACCTGAAAGACTACCTGGGACGAACGATTTGCAGCGATGTCTTCGACAAGAAGACGGGCGAAATCTTTATCAACAAGGACGCAAAGCTCACCGAAGAGCACATCAAGCAGATCAAGAAGGCGGAGATTCGAAAGATCCGTTTCCGGAAATCGGACGCGACCGAAGAGCAGTCCGTTATTGCTAACACGATCCTGCGCGACGTTGCCCGGTCAGAGGAAGACGCTCTCGAGACGATCTATTCCCAGCTCCGATCGGGTGAAGCTCCCGATCTTGATACCGCGAAGAGTCTGATCGACCGACTCTTTTTCAACCCGAAACGGTATGACCTCGGTGACGTGGGTCGTCACCGGATGAACGCGAAGCTCGGCCTGAACATCAAAGAGGACATCACGACGCTCACGCGGGAAGACATCGTCGCGATTGTCAAGTACCTGATCGACCTCCAACAGGGAAAGAGGACCGTTGACGATATTGACCACCTGGGCAACCGCCGTGTGCGCACGGTCGGCGAGCAGCTTGCACAGCAGTTCAATGTCGGTCTCTCGCGAATGACCCGAACGATCCGCGAGCGCATGAACCTGCGTGATAGCGAAACGATCACGCCGCAGGATCTGGTCAATGCGCGGACGATCACGAGCGTCATCAACGCGTTCTTCGGCACAAACCAGCTTTCCCAGTTTATGGATCAGACCAACCCGCTTGCCGAAATGACGCACAAGCGGCGCGTGTCGGCGCTGGGTCCCGGAGGTTTGACTCGCGAGCGCGCTGGGTTTGAGGTTCGTGACGTTCACTATACGCACTACGGTCGTCTGTGCCCCATCGAGACGCCGGAAGGCCCGAACATCGGTCTGATTTCATCCCTCTGTATTCACGCGCGAATCAATGATTTTGGATTCATCGAGACCCCTTATCGAAAAGTCAAGGGCGGGAAGGTGTCGGAGGAAATCGAATTTCTCACCGCCGAAAAGGAAGATGAGGTGATCATCGCCCAGGCGAATGCGCCGATCGATGACCGCGGACGTTTTCAGGAAGAGCGAATCAAGTCGCGATTCCAAAGTGACTATCCCTTGGCTGAGCCTGAGAAGGTGCAGTTTATGGACGTTGCTCCCAACCAGATCGTCAGCGCTGCGGCCGCGCTCATCCCATTCTTGGAGCACGATGACGCCAATCGTGCGTTGATGGGCTCGAACATGCAGCGACAGGCTGTTCCGCTCCTTTCGCCTGAGCCTCCTATTGTGGGGACAGGTCTCGAGGAGAAGATCGCACGTGATTCCAGGACCATGATTGTTGCAGAGCGTAACGGCGTCGTCGAATCCGTTGCTGCTGACAGCATCGTCGTTCAGTATGATATTGACGAGAACAGCACTGAAGCGATCATCAGCTTCGAGGATAAGCGGCGCGTTGAGTACAAGCTCACGAAATTCTTCAGGACGAACCAGGACACGTGCATCAATCAGAAGCCGCTCGTGGAGGCTGGAGATCGTTTGAAGCGTGGTGATGTGCTTTCTGATGGATGTGCGACGAGCAAAGGCGAGCTCGCATTGGGCCGGAACGTGCTCGTTGCATTCATGCCGTGGCGGGGGTACAACTTCGAGGACGCTATCGTTGTCAGCGAACGAATTGTCGCCGAGGATGTTTTCACCTCCATCCACATCGAGGAGTTTGAGCTTCAAGTTCGGGACACGAAGCGCGGTGAGGAGGAGCTGACTCGTGAAATTCCAAACGTCAGCGAAGAAGCTACCAAGGATCTGGACGAGAATGGCATTGTCCGCATCGGCGCTGAGGTCAATGAGGGCGACATCCTGATCGGCAAGATCACGCCGAAGGGGGAGACGGATCCGACTCCAGAGGAAAAACTGCTGAAGGCGATCTTCGGTGAAAAAGCTGGTGACGTGAAAGATGCGTCCTTGAAAGCTCCACCAGGAATGAAGGGCGTTGTCATTTATACCAAGCTTTTCAGTCGAAAGAAGAAAGACACGGAGAGTAAGAAAGAAGACAAGAAGAAGGATGACAAATCCGCCGGGAAGGACGACGGAAAG
>JBBTCR010000015.1:0-10736 GCA_038043105.1 Bacteroidota bacterium | reverse complement strand
AGAAAACAGTACTAGTGAGATTCATATATACCCCAAGCTTTTTAGTGTGATATGTGATGGATTTTCAATTCGTAAGACTAGAAAAAATCCTGATGGTTTCTTGATGATACAATCTTAATGACATCGTTCGATTTTGACCTCACCTGTGTGACTATTGTCACCTCTACTCTTAAGAGTGCGCCTTAGCTTTTCAACAAACTTACTTTACGTTCAGGAGGGACCCATGATGAAAAAATATGTGTGGGGTGGGGGAGCTGCCGCTCTTTTTCTAGTCATCCTCGCTCTGGGACTTTGCATCGGGAATCCGACATCCGCGCTCGCACAGGCAAGGTTTGACATGGTTTTCAACAACATGCCGACCGATAACGTTAACCTCTCAACGTACATCGGTCTTGATAGAAAACTGAAAGCAGCTCCTGGTCAGACGCTGGAAATCGCGGTGACGCCGCCATTAGCTCCGGGTGCTTCACGGAGCGTCTACTTGACCGTAACGGTTGTCATCCGAAGTATTGTGGGTGTGGATAAGTGCCTTGGCGCGGCGATAACCGCAACGACGCGTCCTTTTGATGTGAGCGGATCAGGGCGCACTCTTACCACAAGTGATTTTACCGGTGCGTCAACAATTCAGATTGCAACATCAAACGACGATTCCCCAGAGATCGAGCGCTGCGTCAATGCTCTCGCCGACAAGATCCAAGAGGGCGTTGCTTCTCTGCCGTCAGGAATCTACGAGATCACTGCTGTCCTTAATGATGGGGGCACCGGACAACTTCTCGCCTCGACGACCTATCCGATTACGATTACCGGCTCCTCGGCTACCGAGGCGGTCATTAACCTTACAGCGCCGGCAAACGGTGAGCAGATGCCGCAAGGCGGACAGGTGGTCTTTATCTTTGATACGTCAATTCCGGGAAGGCTGCTTGCATTCGAGCACTCGACCTCGCTGCAATCACCTCAGGATGCGACGCGTGATCTTAACTCTCCTTTGAAGATCGTTGACTACGCAGTGAGCTTGAGGGGAACCAATCAGGTGACCGCTACATATCCCGGTCTCGCTTTACGCCCCTGGCTGGCTGGAAAGAAGGTTTCTTGGCTATTCCTCGGAAGTGCCTCGACGGGCGGTGGAGCAACTGAAACACGCCGCAGCCCGGTATGGTCATTTACGATTGTCTCCAATGATCCGAATTTCGCAAATCTGATGAACGCTCTCAGTGGTGCGCCGGACCCGGTTGGCTCGACATTCACGAATTTGACCAGTTCGGGATACATGCTGGCGTTTTCCAATTCCAATCCAATTCGAATGCAGGAGGGAGACGGCCCATTCCGAACGATCGATATCTCGCAAGTGCTTGCCCTCCTCAATGATCTGGCTCGGCGGAATGTCCGCCTCAGCGCTCAGATTGTGTCAGAATAACCTTTGACGGAGGATTGTTCCGATGAAACACAGATCGTTGTCACTCATCGTTATTATCGCTGCCGGGGCGCTCCTGCTCGCCACCGCCTGGAACTTCCAGCAAGATAAGAAATCCATTGCAGCGGTTATTATCAAGGTCAAGAACGATGTTGAGCGCAAAACGCCGACGTCTGCATGGACTAAGGCACTCAAATTGGACGAGTTGAGGTCGGGGCATGAAGTACGAACGATGGAGAACTCGCTCGCCTTAATAAGATTCGCTGACGAGTCGAAGGTTACCGTCCGCGCAAAATCGCTGCTGACAGTTCAGGGCGAGATTGAAGGGAAGAGAATTTTGAGCCGCGACGTGTACATCGAGCGTGGACGCGCCGTATTCGACATCAAGAAGCAACAGACGGAGCAATTCCGGTTCAGCTCTCCGATTTCGGTTGCTTCGATTCGCGGAACCGCGGGGGGTACGGGATTCGATCCCGGCGAGGGTCAGGCCGATTTGACAATAATCGTTGGCGAGGCGATTTTTAGAAACACGCAGACGAACTGCGAAGAGACGGTTGCATCCGGGCAGACTGCTTTAACGGACACGTCAGGGCAGTGCTCAAGACGAGCCGCATCGCAGAACGAACTGAACAACAACGACCCGAACTCCAATGTCAACCAGGGGAACGAACCTGAGGGAGGTGCACCGCGCGACACAACGGGTGCTGCCGGGCGACCCGGTCCCTCGACGCGATTTTCTTTGAACATGTCCTCGTCGGGAACGCTGCGCACTGGTCAGGGCGCGCTTCTCCGCGTGGCGCTCGTCAACGCGCCAGTGGATATCACGGGCGTGACGCTCTTCTATAGGATCCAGGGCGATCCGTCATTCAAGCAGCTTGCCATGAACATCAGCGGCGCGAACGTGTCTGGCACGATTCCCGGCTCAGACATCCGCGCTGGAACAAGCCGCACATTCGAATATTACTTCTCGATGCGGGGAGCCGACGGCACCACGTACACTTTCCCGGAGACCGATCCTGAAGCGCATGCCTATGCTCTCCCGATTGCTCCGCGGGTCGTACGAATGAGGATTCCTGTAACGGATCCGAGCGGGACTCCACGCTTCCTGGAGATTTCCTACGAAGAATAGGCGGGGGTCATCAACAACAGCCGGGTCGGTTGTTGCTTCTCATGGTTGCTTTTCATACATTGACGGCAGGGGTTAACGACCTGCCGTTTTTTATTGACCCGATCGAACCATTCGCACTGACTTTTCCTTATTTCACTTACATAATCAAGGGAGAATGCCATGAATCGTTCTCTACTCTCTTTCATAACCATTCTCGGCTTGCTCATTTTCGTGTGTGCCGTGACTGAAGCTCAGATAAGCTCGGTTATTGTGCGCGTGAACGTCCCGGTGGTGAGCCAGGGTCAGCCCCTCCCGGTTAGCGTGGAATTTACGCCAAGCGGCAGGGTGGAACGCGTCCTATTCAAGTACCGCAGCTTTGGGGAAACGGAGTACAGGGAACAGGAAATGCTGCTGGCGGCGAACTCTGCAACATTGACCCTTTCGGCTCAGTATATTCTCCCACCGTACGTTGAGTACTACGTTCTCGTTGAGTTGGGCGGCGGAAAGACCGAAACCTACCCCCTCCAGAACGCAGAAACGTCCCCCTTGAAGGCAACGATCAGACCCGTTGATCCGAAGAACCTTGAAGTTCGCCTTCTCAGCCCGGAACAAGGTGAGACGGTCGCTGCCGAAGATCTCGTTGTTGCTGTGTCGTTGTTCTATGCGTCCGATGATGTAAACCGGAGAGGAACAAAGTTGTATCTCAACGGCGTCGACGTCACAGCGCAGGCAATTTTCTCGGATGATGTGCTGCTGTATTCACCGGCAAACTTCCCCCGACAGCTAAATCTCGGTGTTCAATTCTTACGCGTCGAGCTGTATGATACGGGGGGAGCGCTCTATCACACCGTTGAATCGAATTTCAATCTTTCCACGGCAACGGCAATCGCCGCCCAGGAATCGCGTTTCCGCATGGGCGTCGATGGATCGCTGGAGGCTCGCAATGAGGATGTTGGTGCGACAAAGAATACGTTTCTCCGCGGTCAGCTTCGCGCGAACGGTATGTTTAGCGCCCTCACCTTTGGCTCGAACATCTTTATGACTAACGAGGAAAAATCTGACCGACAACCTCAAAACAGGTTCCTGGCATATGGCGATCTTGACTTCTTCAAGATCCAGGTGGGTGATGCGTTTCCAAAGTTCCCGAGCTATATCGTTAGCGGCAAGCGCGTCCGCGGTGTGACGGCGAACCTCTTTCTGAAGTTTTTCAACGTCGACGTGTCATTTGGCGAGGCGGTGCGCAGCATCGACGGCGCGCTTCTTCGCGACAGCACCATCACATACGCGGATGCCTCGGCGGCAGCCGCTCGCCCATTGAATACTGTCCCAAAATCCGGCCTCACGTACTCGTTCTTCACGCCGGGTACATACTCGCGAAGCTTTCTTGCCGTAAGACCCAGCTTCGGATCGGGAGAGAATTTCCAGTTGGGGTTCACCTATTTGAAATCGAAGGATGATGTAGGATCCATCCGCCATGGCATTCTCCCGCAGGAGAACATGGTCCTTGGATCGGATATCTTGATCGCGTTTGATAATCAACGCTTCAGACTCGAAGGTCAGGCTTCTCTCAGCCTCACCAACAAGGACATCACAAAAGGGTCATTCACCGATGCCGACTATGATCTCATCGCCGGCGTGAACGACCCAACCCTCACACCTCAGGACAAAACAGACCGACAGGATGACGCCGATCAGATAAAGAACCTTGCAAAAATCGGCGGCAAGTTCATTACCATCAATGAGAACCTTTTCCCCTTGAATCCGATCGGCACCGGCTTGCCCGGCCTCGCGTACGAAGGATCGCTGACGTTGAACTACTTCAACAACTTCATTCGCGCGCAGTACTATCAACGTGGAAACGCGTACCTCTCCTTTGGAAACGAATTCCTCCAGTCGGATATCAAAGCATTTGCCCTATCGGATCGCATCCGCATGTTCCAGAACAGAGCGTTGCTGAGTCTCTCCTACGAAAAGCGGGAGGACAACACCGGCCAGACGAAGGTCGCTACCACCGAGTATGGCAATATCAACAGTTCATTAACCGTGTTTCCAGGCGTCAATCTCCCTTCCTTCACTGTCGGCTATGGCATCGTTACGAGGAAGAGCGACGCAAGCACAAAGGATTCATTGACGAGGTTATTCGTTGCCGATGACAAAACGAACAGGATCTCCCTCCAGCTCAACTATGATTTCACCGCCGGGGCTCGACACAGTCTGTCGCTCGGGGCTAGCCTCTCTGACAAGAAGGACAACACTGACTTCAAGCGAGATCAGAAGAACAACAGTTTCTCGGGCTCGCTGATGACTGTCTACAAGATTCCTTTGCAGACGACATTGTCATTTAACACAAACTTGACGGAAAGCTCGCAGTTTGGCACGGCCCCCTTGGCTGCTTTGGTCACGACAGAGTTCAAGATCACCGCGGTTTCCTTCAATGCCCGGTACAGTCTCTTGAACGACAAACTGCAGCTTGCTTCAACTGTGAGTACGTCTCTGGGGGACCTCAATCGTACGCTCGCCCAGGTGGGGGTTGATTACTCGTTTACGCAAAACCTCGCCCTGCTGGCGCAGTACGACTTCATCCAAAATTCCGGGTTCAAAGACGACAGCATCGCTAGCTTGATCCTCCGCTACAACTTCTAGACAGTTTTCTCGAAAGGCATTCCATGGCCTCGTTTAAGAAGACCGCTCTGCCGATTCTCATCAAGATCGCACTCGGGCTGGGAATCGGCGGGGTTGTTGTACTTATGTCTATTTGGGATCCGGACTTCATCCGACGGGTCGATTATCTTACCACCGACTATCGCTTCCAGAACCGATATGACCGGATTGACACGCTCGATGCCTACAAGGCCGATTTTCAGCAGCGGTCAAACGTGATTATTGTTGGCATCTCCGAAGAAGATCTCAAGGCCATGCCCGATGCTTTTCCGTTCCCCCGTTCGTACTACGCTCACCTTGTAGAGAATCTAAATCGAGCTGGTGCCAAAGTTATCGCTCTCGACCTTACCTTTGAAAACGTGGGGAGGGAGGATTCCCTCTTCGATGCGATCCTGCAGACGTATGACAACGTCATCCTTGCCGTCAAAATCGAGTCTGATATTGGAGCCGGAAGGTTCTATCTCAGATCTACAGAGCGTACCTACAGTAATGTCTTTTACAAGCCTGGCCGAAGAGTCGGTATCGTCAGCGTTGCAGGAAAGGACAATGATGAAGTCGCCCGGCGTTATTTCCCGTTGATGGCCGTTGGGGATTACGCAACTCCCACTTTCGCATTTGCTGCACTGAATGTCGGCTTCGGCCTTCCCGATACCGCAACAGCGGACATCAGGGAAGAATCGTTTGTAATCGGCGATCGCATCATTCCAAAGTTCGACGAGTATTCGTTTCTGCTGAACTACTACGGCCCCGACAAGACTTTCCGATACGTCTCCTTTACTCAGGCGATTGATGACTCCTTGTTCCAGACGAAGGATGAGAAGGAGATGGAAGAGGAGATCAATCTCTTTGATGAGGGGACCATGGGGCTCTTCAAAGACAAGATCGTCCTCGTCGGCTCAACAATGCCAGAAGAGCGGGACTTCCACAACACGCCCCTCTACGACCCATTTAAACCGGGCGAGATAACGACGATGAATGGGGTGGAGATCCACGCCACGGCAATTCAGAACATTCTCGATCAGGCTTACATCGTCAGGGCTGACCGCAACGTTGAGATTGCGCTCATCGTTCTCCTCGCGCTTGTGTCGTTCTTCATCATTCTCCCCATTCGGAAGATCAAGTTTCGGTATGTTCTTTTGCTTGAACTCACCGCCTTGGTGGTTGTGGTACTTTTCCTCTTCGGGATCTTTGAGGTCGCGCTTCTTTCCTTTCAGAACAGCAACCTGTTGATCAACATCATAAACCCGAGCTTGGCCGTTGTTCTAGCTTACATCGGCGCGGCCGTCTATCAATACCTGGGCGAGCGCCAGCAGAAGGCACTCATCAAGAACGTGTTCAGCCACTACATCAGCTCTGCGGTGGTCAATGAGCTGGTAGCAAATCCAGAAAAAGCAAAGCTCGGCGGCGATCGGCGCGAGCTCACAGTCTTTTTCTCGGATATTGCAGGCTTCACCTCTATCTCAGAACAGTTCCACACCAAGCCGGAGGGACTCGTCGAACTGTTAAATGAATACCTCGACGAGATGACGGCGATCATCCTGAAGCATGAGGGAACACTCGACAAGTACGAAGGCGATGCGATCATGGCCTTCTGGGGCGCGCCGATCCCGCAAAAAGATCACGCATTGCGAACGTGCCTGGCATCTCTCGATATGCAAAAGCGTCTGACGCAGCTCCGCCCAAAATGGAAGAAGGAGGGAAAGCCCGCGCTTGAGGTGCGTTGTGGTATCAACACCGGCGTGATGATTGTCGGTAATATGGGTGGCAAGGACCGCTTCGACTATACCGTTATTGGCGACAGCGTGAACTTGGCGTCGCGCCTGGAGGGAGCCAACAAGCAATACGGCTCCAACACGATGATCAGCGATTTCACCTATCAACACGTCAAGGATAACGTCATTGTCCGCGAGCTTGATCTGATCCAGGTGAAGGGAAAGACTGAACCGGTGAAGGTATGGGAGCTTCTCGGCACGGCGGATCTGCACATGACCGACGGTCGGCGGCAATCCCTTGAGTTGTACCATGAAGGACTGAAACTTTACCGCGCGCGAAGCTGGGAGGAAGCGATCGCATACTTCCAGCAAGCAAAACAGCTTGACCCGACCTGCCGTGTTGCAGAAATCTATGAACAACGGGCGAGCCTCTATCAGCTCAACCCGCCACCTGCCAATTGGAACGGTGTCTTCGTCATGACAACAAAGTGATAGACGCCCGGGTATTCTGTTGAACGAATCGACTTGAAGCCGGAGGCCAAACGTTTCCGGCTTTCCAGTTTCTATGGACACCCTCAATCATCTTTCCGCAAAACGGTTTCGAGCCGTCGACGATCTTCTTGCATTCATCTCAATGATAACACACGCCGCACCCGTGCGCTTCGGTCGCTCCCGCATGCACATACAAGGCACATCCGGAACTCCATCTGCATCGAAGAGGGGTGTGGTCTTGGTATGATGTCCATTGAGAGGCGCGGCTTGGTCCGGGAAGATCTATACTGTTGCAAAGACCTTCTTCTTGCCAACCCCGCCCGCCATCGAATGCAACGGCTGCCAAGTGAGGCTCAACGAATTACAGATGCCCTTGTTACGTTGGAAATTTGGAGAGGACTTTGTTCCGGTGAAACTCTGCTTCAGAGATCGTGGGGGGTGACTTGCTTTGCGTGGGTCTTGTTGTCACGCACAAAAGAAAGAGAGTCTATGAGGCGGGGAGCTGTCCAAACTGGTCATACGCCTGGACGCGTCGCAAGGATAACAGAATATCGCTACAATTCCGGCAATCAGATCCGGAATGGAGTCTTACTCAAGTTGACCGCCTTGATGAAAAGGGCTAAAGCCCTTGGGGTTTTTATTGGGATTTTTCGTAACCCCGACCTGTCCCGTTGTACGGGATGCCGTAAAGCGGCAAAGGTCGGGGCAATAGCCAAGTCCTTTGGGGCGTGGCTGCAAATTCCGATCAAATTCTACAGGGGTTTCAACCCCTTCCATAAACCGGTCAACTTGAGGAGTGTTACTTTCGGTGGATGGGATAGGAAGGAGAATTGCTGAGCGGGCGTTTGAGGTTTCTGTTTCCATGCAGAGCACGCGGATACTATTCCTGCCGAGACATGCGAGCGAACTGCTCATCCTGCAATACAAATCGAAGTGAGATCCGGTGGGTGTTTCCCAGCGCTCCGTCGCCGCCAAACTTCGCGAACGAGTAATCGATGTCCAGCTTTTTAAGGTGCACACCAGCCCCAAGGGTTATTTGCTTCACATCGTTGTATCCTACCCGCAGCGCCACGGTGTTCTTGTAGTCAAACTCTAGTCCCGCGTGCGGATCGATGCTAATCGGACCCACGTTTGCTATTGAAGCATACCGTCTGTTCTCGAAGCGGAGATCGAAGTCAACTGTTGGGGCGAACCGTCCGCCGAAGAGATCAACCAAGTATGTTGAGCCCAGCTTGAGCGTCGGCGTGATCAACTCATTACGCCCGGTGCTCCACGCGACGAATGTGGTGGTAACGTCTTGGGCTGTGGCGCCGATGTACAGATTTTCTAGGGGAGAATAAAGAATTCCAACATCGAACCCGATGCCGGTTGCAGAATGCTCGGCAAGATCGCGACGGATGACCTTGACATTCGCGCCGTAGTGAAGGTCGGCCGATGCTCGCTTTGCATACGTGAAGTAGACCGCCCAGTCGGCCGCGTTGAAATACGTAATTTTATCGTAGTCTAGCCGGTCAACGTTATCAAAGGCGCCGTTACCGTTGTTGTCGATCCACGCCTTTCGCGTGTCGGGTATTCCATCAATGCCTAGTCGCAGAACGCTCAGGCCGAGACTGACATCTGCTCCGTATGGTATTGCAACGCTCACGAAATCGTAATTGATGAGGCTTCCAAACCGCTCATCGTGCATGACGATGGCTTCCGGGTAATTGATGCGCGCAAGAGCTCCCGGGTTCCAGTAGCCTGCTGTCGCGTCGCTAGCAAGCGCTACATGTGCGCCCCCCAATCCGAGGGCTCGACCCCCAACGCCTATGGACATAAACTCACCTGCGTACTTCGCCACGGTTTGAGCCTGCGACGAACATACAAGCAGTGCGCTGAATGCCATGATGATGCTGGTGATTCGCACGCGATCCTCCTCTCCTGCCACCCTTCCGGTGGCTTCAGAGCAAAAAAACCGAATCCGCTCTAACATCTCAAGCTGAATCCGGTGCGTGGACAATGTTAGAGTTGATGTAAGTACTCCGAGAACAGCAACGAAGAAACTCTAACAATCGTCGATAGGGGTTGATCCTTTCCTAGAATAAAGTAAGAGAAATGAGGCTGATTGTCAAGGCGCAACAATTTTTGAACAATGCCGTTGTGCCCCCTCAATTTCATTCTTGATTTTATTCACAAAAATTCTTAGCGTCATTCAGGTTGGGGGGATCAAGGAGGGCCTGTTATGAACTCACCCCGCGAATCCCATTTTTTTGTGCTCTACTCAGCGCGCCACCACCGCTGCGGGCATTTTCTCGAACGAGCTGACTTTCGCGTCAACACCAAGGACGATCTGATCAACTGGTCTCACGACATGGAGTCCAGCGGGTTGACCAACGCGCTGCCGTTGCATTGCGATGCATGCTCGGAGGATGTGCAGCCAACTCACCTTCGGGTCGTTGAGGATGCAAACCTGATGCCTCGGACCATTGTGCCGGAGATTGAGATCACAAGATTCAAACCTGACGATTGGATCGTCAAGGCGAAGTAGGAACAACCCCACACTACTCCGCTCCCACACCTCGCGGGCTTACCGCTCCACGCTGGTCAAGGGGTTGTCGCCTGCACCGAATAGAGCCTACAGGGCGTACTGATCGGCTCTTCTGTTGACCAACCGGTCGTTGTGTTTGTTGACCTTCTTGTTATCTGCCTCACCAGGGTCCACGCCGACGACAATAACACCAACCTCATCTGTTCCCAGGCGGCCAAGAACTTCACCCTTTGGTGACACAATCTCGCTTTTTCCGATGAAATGAAGGTCAAACCCACCTCGGTTTTCGCGCCCGACCCTGTCAGCTGTAGCGGAAAAAACGCGGTTCTCTAGACAGCGCGTGACCATCGCATCGGGGCAATAGGGAAGGACAAGATTGGAAGGATGTGCGATGAGTTGGGCTCCCTTGAGTGCAAGCGTGCGTGCCGCTTCCGGATAGATCCAGTCGAAGCAGATCATAAGACCAACCTTGCCAAATGGGAGATCAAAGACGGGAAAGCCAAGATCACCTGGTTCAAAAAACAGATTCTCCCGATCGAAAAGATGGACTTTGCGGTAGAGCCCGATAAGGCCGGTTGGACCGACAAGCGCTGCACAATTGTAGGGGTGATTTGCCTTCTCGGCAAAGCCGTAGACGACGTAGCAGGAGTTGCGTTGCGCAAATTGAGCAATGGGTTGGAATGTTGAACCGGTTGAGCTCTCTGCTAGACGATGAACCTCGCTGGCGTCCACGAAGTTGTACCCGGTGTTGAAGAGTTCCGGCAGAACATACAAATCCGCGGGTGTGCTTTGCATCAGCTCCGCCGCCGCTCGCACGTTTGCTTT
>JBBTCR010000014.1:0-8543 GCA_038043105.1 Bacteroidota bacterium | reverse complement strand
TTTTTACTTGTTTTTCCTAATCTGAACCACGCAGTCTTGCACCTCCCTGATAATCATTGCAGCAACCTTCTCCCCTGCATTTTGCACTTCGGGACTCAGCGGACAACCGAACTCAAAGTTGTTGCCCTCAATGCCATAGACAAAGACCCGGGCCGGAAGACGGTTCAAGACCCTGGCAAGCTCAAGCGCCCCGGCAATGCCGAATGTGTGCGTCGAGCGATGGAACCACGCAACAGGAATCGGCATGCTCGTCGCATCGAAGACATGAATCGTACCGGGCATAGCTCCTGATTTGGCTGCGTCGATGATGATGGCCGTGTCGCAGCTACTGAGGAATTCCTGCAACTCATCCACCTTTCCGCCAATTTCAATCACGCGCACGCGATCGTCGAGGGAACTCTTCAGCTGGCGCGCGACAAGCAGCCCCACGCCGTCATCACCGCGATCTTCGTTCCCTGCACCTACGACAAGAATCCTCGGCTCCATGCCATCTCACATTTTCAGGAAGTAGAGAAGCACCATAATCAACCCACAGATAATCAACGCGGGTCCCATCATCGGCCAAGGGCCGTACGCCGGCCAGTACAGATTTACGTCCGTTCGTCCCTTTCGTCGCAACTCCTCTTGTTTTCGCGCCAAGTACTGGTCGATGTATTTGACGAAAACTCCAAATGCAACGAGCACAGGTCCAAGTATGAGATAGAGAGTCCTCATTGCAGCAGCTTTTCTCGGCGACTGGACAGTACGTTTTCTAGAAACGTGGGCGAAAAGCTTTTCCTCACGCAAAGTCGCCCCGCCTGACCTTGCGTTGGCATGGGATAACGGCGGGTTCCGCCCTATGAATCCCGCTCTTCGGCGGAATCCTGGTCCCGTTGTACGGGATCCCGCCTCGATTGAAGGATTATTGTGGCGGGAAAAGCGGGACAGGCAAGTCGCAAAGAAAGACTTTTGAGTGATCTTATTCGAAAATGAATCCTTGGCGTGCTTTGCGTCTTTGCGTGAGACTTTTCGACTGGCTCTCTAGCTCTTTTTCGATGTCACGATCGAGACGCTCGAGAAATGCTGCTTCACATTTCGCCCGCTGCAGTGAGGGCATGCGGGAACACCTTGCTTGTCGTGCTCCTCAACGGTCAGATGGAACGAGAAGATCTTGTCGCAATCGAGGCAGTGGTATTCGTACAGTGGCATGGTCGCACCTCCTTAGAATTCGCGATTCTCCGTCAAATGGGGGGATTGTGAAATACCTGCGATGACGGGCTTAACGAGACGTCGGAAATCTTTGAACTTCATGCGGATAGCTTTGGTATGCGTGCACGCGTTGAACACGATCTCTTCATCTTCCGCCAGGGATTCATCCACAAGGACAGGTAATCCGTAGAGGTTGCCGAAGGGCGGCATCGCACCAATCTGACAATCTGGAAACATCGTTCCAAGATCCTCTTCGTGAGCGAGGTACACGTGCCTGGCGCCAAACGCGCGTTTGACGAGCTGCGGATTGATGCGCTCATCGGCCCGCAGTACGGCCATCCAGAAATGGTCATCAATTCGAATGAGAATCGCTTTGGCCATTTCGCTTTCGGGCACGTGCGTCGCTATGGCAACGTCATGAGCAGAGAACGCCGGATCGTGCTCCAGCACTTGATATTCGACCTTGTTGTTATTGAGATATCGCAAGAGGTCCGTCATCTTTGCCATACGTAGGCTCCTTCAATATGGGGCACATACAGTTCAAGAATAATACGTTTTCAATGATGAGTCTTCCCATCTTCGAATAGACGCCTTGCAAGTGCTCCTCAGCGTCATTGTTTTTCGATCTCCAATCGCAAAAAGTGGGTTGCACACGAGATGCAAGGGTCATAATTGCGAATCGCTTGTTCGCACTGCCACGTCAGCTTCTCCTGCGAAAGATCAAGCCGGTCAGGAATAAATTGCCGCAGGTCAAGTTCCATCGTCTTCTGGTTCTGCGAGGTCGGCGGTACGATCTTCGCATCGGTGATCAATCCCTTGTCGTTGACTCGGTAGCGGTGATACAAGATGCCACGCGGCGCCTCCGTGCATCCATAGCCAATACCCGACCGTGGACGCATGTCCACAACAGCGCGTTCAGGTGCCTCGTATTCGTTGATGATGCGGAGCGCTTCTTCGCACGCATAGACCATTTCTACACTCCGGACGATAATGCTCTTGAACGGATTCCTGCACGGGGGAGCAATCCCGGAAGCTCGCGCTGCTTCCTGCGCCGTCGGAGTGAGCCGGTTAAAGTTCACATTGTATCGAGCAAGGGGACCAACGAAATAGGCTCCTCTATCCCGCAGTACGCAGTGCAGCGCGTTGGAATGCTCAACGTGTTCCTCCGTGAAGTAGTTATCGTACTCGTTGACAGCAATGTCCAAGCCCTTGTTGGAAACAAGCCTTCCCTCATTGAACGGATACTCGTTGTCATGTCTGAGAGCGACAAATTCGTAGTCCCGCTCGAATTCCGGAAACGGAAAGCCCGCCGTCAACCGGACCGTACCCAGTGCCGCTTCCAACCCCCATTTCAACCGATCGCCAAGTGCGTTCAACTCCTGCTTCGGCGGGACCTTGTAGAACCCACCAACTCGCACATTTATAGGATGGATCTCCCTCCCTCCGAGCAAGGTAACAATGTCATTCCCGATTTTTTTTAGCTGGAGCCCCTTCTTGACGGCATCGCCGTGGTCCCTCGCCATCTGGATCACGTCTTGATACCCGAGGAAATCCGGCGCGTGGTGCATGTACACATGCAGCGCGTGACTCTTTATCCACTCGCCGCAATAGATGAGGCGCCGGAGCGCTCGAAGTTGACCTTCGACGGTCACTCCAAATGCGTTTTCCATCGCGTGGATGGAGCTCATCTGATATGCGATAGGACAGATGCCGCAAATGCGTGCAGTAATATCCGGCGCCTCGGTGAAATGTCTTCCTCGGAGAAATGCCTCAAAGAACCGCGGGGGCTCAAAGATGTTGAACTGCACGTCGGTGATGGTCTTGTCTTTGACCTTCACCAGTATTCCCCCTTCCCCTTCAACTCGCGCAAGGTAGTCAACTTTCACGGTTCTATTTTTCATGGGCTTCGCTCTCTTTTCGGAATGCTTCCGCATACGCATTGAAATTGCGGTAGAGGCGCAGAAGCTCATCGTTCTTCATCCCCGCAGTCCGCCAGTACGATGCTAAGGATGATGTATTCGGTGTCTCCTTCGGACCGAAACAGCCATAGCAGCCACGATGGTACGACGGACAGAGCGCGTTGCAGCCGGCTTGCGTCACCGGACCCATACACGGAGGACCGTGCGTCACTAGTCCGCATACAGTTCCACGACGCTTGCACTCCAGGCAGACACTGTAGGTCGGCGTTGAGGGTTTACGCCCGTTGAGAAACGCGCTGAGAACCTCGACAAGTTGTTGTTTGCTGATCGGACATCCTCGAAGCTCAAAGTCGACTAATACATGATCGGCAATGGGCGTGGACTTGTTCAGCGTTTCGATGTACGAAGGGTTCGCATACACGAAAGAGATGAATTCCTTCACGTCCTTAAAGTTCCGCAGCGCCTGAATGCCCCCTGCTGTCGCACAGGCTCCGATGGTCACCAGGAATTTCGATGCGCGCCGAACCTGATGGATGCGTTCCGCATCGTACGGAGTCGTTATGGAGCCTTCGACGAGTGAAAGATCATATGGACCGCGAACCACGCGACGCGACATTTCGGGGAAATTGGCAATCTCGACTCGATCGGCTACAGCGAGAAGTTCATCCTCGCAGTCCAGGAGCGTCAGCTGGCAACCATCACACGACGAAAATTTCCAGACAGCGAGTTTCGGCTTCTTCTCTTTCTTCATAGTCAGGGATGTTTGCTATTTTGACGAATCAGATTTCCCATTTGGTCAGCAAATCCTTGATGCGGCTGTATCGAAACACCGGACCGTCCTTGCAGACGAAGAATGGGCCGAATTGGCAATGCCCACACAACCCGATCCCGCACTTCATATTCCGCTCCATGGAAAGAGAGATGGCACCAGCGCTCACCCCCCGCTTGACCAACTCCAAAGCAGCAAACCGCATCATCACTTCCGGGCCACACACCATGGCGACGGTTCGCTGAGGGTCAAACGGCGCTTTGTGAATGAGGGTCGTTACTACACCGACGTTGCCCCGCCAGCCGCTGTCGGCACGGTCCACCGTTACGTGCACTTCCAAGTCGAACCGAGCGCGCCACTGCTCAAGTTCCTCCCGAAAGAGAATATCGGAAGGCGTCCGAGTGCCGTACAGAAGGACGACCTTCCCAAAATCCTCGCGGTGCGAGAGCACTTCATACAATGACGGGCGAAGCGGTGCAAGACCAATCCCACCGGCCACGATGACGACATCGTGCCCTCGCGCCTCCGCAACAGGCCAAGCAGTGCCAAAAGGACCGCGGATACCAAGCATGTCACCTCGCCGGAGCTTGCTCATTACCCTTGTTACAGTCCCCACTGCGCGCGTGGTGTGCACGAGAACTGGGCTCGCAGGGTCGCCGCTGATCGAGATGGGTACTTCACCCACTCCGAACACGTACACCATGTTGAACTGTCCTGGTGCAAAGGAGAGCTTGTGTTGGCCGGATTTCTCCTGCAGCTCGAGCGTGAAGGTATCCTCGGTCTCCTTCCGCACTCGCTGGATACCATACAGATGAGGCGACATCGAGCTGACGATGTCGTCGGGAGATTTCACGTGGAGATCAACTGCGGACGCCATAAATATCCAAAATCTGTAATCGAGTGGATTCGAGCCGTTGTTCGATGATGTGGGCAAATCGCTTCAGAAGTTCGTAGCCGAGATTGTGATCCTCCTCGCACTTGCGGCGAAGGCATTTGCCGTCCAATGCAATTGCGCGAGTCACTTCGAGCGCTCGCGCATCGAAGTGCCAGTTGTACGGCGGGATGAGCCACGACCATCCGAGGATATCCCCTTCGGTGAGAGTCTCGATCGTGATCGCTCCGCGATCCGGTGCGAATATCTGCAGCGCCACGCGACCCTGGCGAATCAGATAGAACTGGTCGGCCTCTTCGCCCTCGCGGAAAATAAACTGGTCCGGCTCAAACCGGATATTTGATGCGCAGCCCGTCGCCAGTTGAAGGTAGGGCTCGGCGAGATCCTTGAAAAACTGATGTTCCGCCAGGATACGTTCAAGCGTTTCCATCGTTTGCCTCCTTTGTGGAGCTTGATGCTGTATTCGTTACATATGTTTCACGAATTGCACGGTACTCTTCAGTGATGTCAATGCCAACGGGACACCAGGTGATGCAGCGGCCGCACCCGACACAGCCAGACGTTCCGAATTGATCGATCCAGGATGCGAGTTTATGCGTTAGCCAATGACGGTAGCGAGCTCGGGGGGACGACCGCACGCTTCCTCCGTGGATGTAGGAGAAATCCATGGTGAAACACGAATCCCATTTGCGCAGGCGCTCCGCACGCGCGCCGCTCAAATCAATGACATCTTCCATCGTTGTGCAGAAGCACGTCGGGCAGACCATCGTGCAGTTCGCGCACGTGAGGCAACGCGCAGCAACAACGTCCCAGCGAGGATGATCAGCGCTCTGATAGAGGATCTCCCGAATGTTCTCGGTATCGAGAGAACGACCCATCTGCTGTGATGAGTTCTCAATCAGCTCCTCACCTTTCGTCGCTTCAGCACTCTCGGCAGGACGGTGATCGACCCCTTCCAGGAGTATCCGACCTCGATCACTTCCGATCTCGACGAGGAAATAGTGCTCGTGCTCAGTGATAACCTCGGTCAGTGCGAGGTCGAAGCCGGAGGAGGCTTTTGGGCCAGTCTTCATCGAGGCGCAGAAGCATGTCCCGCTGGCCAGGGTGCAGTTCACAGCGATGATCCATGTCTGTTCTCGTGTCCGTTGGTAGTACTGGTCCTGGTACGTCCCGCTGCCGAAGACCTTATCTTGCATGAAAAGCGCGTGCAAATCACACGAACGGACACCGAGGAACGCATATGGCCGCACTGCGTCTGCAGCGTCAGGAATGGACGAGCCGGGCGCTCCCTCTCCACTGTTTATGAGATCAAAACCTCTGCCGTTCCTGCGGGCCGAAAACAATCTCAGGATTGGTGGAAAAAGGTGTCGCTTCCAAGAATGAGGACTGACGGTGTAGGCAAAGAGTGACTCAACGGGCAACTTTATCAGTCGATAGCGAGCTGGAGCCTGCTCGTTGGTCCACCCGACGGGAAGGTCTGATGTTGAGAGGAGTTCGTCTAGTTCAATTGACGCGCCACGAATTGTGGGACCAACGACCGTGTAGTGTTGTTGCCTCAGTGAACTGATTATTCCATCGATAGCACCGCGTTCTATTCTATAAAGCGTCGTTGTCGGCATACGTAGATGGTCCGGAGATTGACCAGTGATTGATCTAATAGCAGAATAGAAGCACTTCTGTCAGTATACCCTACTCAGATCCTTTCGAACTTGTCTTTCTTCGCGTGACAGGCGGGGCATTCTTCGGTCTTTTCAGAGGTCACGATGTAACCGCATTCGCGGCATAGGAAAAGCTTCGCTCGCGGAATGTCACCCCCACGGTCCGCCGCCCATTTCAGGAGCTCCCAGTGCCGCTTCGAACCTTCGAGAGAGCGCTTGAATTGTTCCACGCCTTCGGCAAAATTCTCAGTTTCAGCAGTCCGGATCATGGGTGGATAGAGCGATTCGACCTCCACACTCTCGTTGCCAACAGACAGCTTGAGGTACTGACGAGCCTTTCCAGGGGAGATAGAATCAATCTGCGGAGCCTTCGGCTCCTGACCCTTACTCTTGAGGAGCTGCGCGTGAATTGCTGCACGGATCTCCTCAGACCGGGAAACGGTACGAAAGAGATGTGCAACATTTGTCAGGCCCTCCTTATCGGCCTGTTTGGCAAAGCGGGTGTACCAGAGTGCTCGCTTCAGCGCAACGCCATATGCTGTCTGCAAGTTCTCATAGCTAATGAGTTGTTGTGCTTCTTTCGCTTCCTCCTTTTTCTGACATCCCACTGTCAGAATAGGAGGCAGGGTCATCAGGAGCACAAGGAACAATGTGAGGATGTGTGTGTAGGCTTTCATGGCCTATGTGCCCTCCGTGAAAGGTGAATTCGTCCATCAGCCCTGTTTGTTCAGGTAACGTAACCGCTAGGATCATTCCATCGAGGGCCGATGGAAATCGTTTATGAAGAGAAATTCTCGCTCTGCTTGCATAAGGCTCGTTGCACTAGTCCAGGAGTATGTTCTCGCTTTCTTGCAGACTGGATGATCCTCCAGCGACCAACCTCACCATTCTCAATTCCGGTGATTGCGAGGCTCGCGGGTAGTGCGGTGTACTTTTCCCTTTCGCTCCGTTCAATCATCTCGCTTCTGCACCGGTCAGGGAAGCTCGGAATCGCTCAACGACCTCGCCCGCTTTCTGCCCCGGTCGGCCTTGATACTGAGCTTCAAAGACTGCCATCGCAGTGATGTTGACGATGTCCGTAACGTCGCAGCCCGGTATCAGGAGGTAGACCGGTTTTCGAATGCCCAACAGGATCGGTCCGATCGCGACTGCCCCACCCAATCGTGCCAGAAGCTTGTACGCGATATTGGCCGACGTGAGATCGGGGCAGATCAAGACGTTTGCAGCGCCTTTCAGCGTGCTGAACGGATATACCTCAGAAATGATCTCCGGCACAACAGCGGTGTCAGCCTGCATCTCGCCGTCGATCATCAGTCCCGGAGCCCGTTTCTTCACAATGTCCGTCGCCATCCTCACCTTGTCGGCCAGAGGATGCTTCGTTCCACCGAAATTGCCGAACGAGAGCATGGCAACCCGAGGCTCGATGTCCATTTGACGCACTTTCTCGGCGGCGAGCAACGCAATCTCGGCCAGATCTTCGCATGTCGGCTCGATGTTGACGGTCGCGTCGGCAATGAAAATCGTCTGATTCTTAAAGATCATCATGTAAAGACCTGCGATCCTGCGTGCGCCTTCCCGTTTCCCGATGATTTGGAGGGCGGGTCTGACAGTCTCCGGATAATGCGCGGTAAGACCAGAGACCAATCCGTCCGCATCGTCCATTTCCACCATCATCATTCCATACACATTGTGCGTCTTCATCTGGTGCTCAGCGTCGAACCGCGTGAGGCCCTTCCGCTGGCGCATCGTGTAGTAGCCAGTGATATACTCGTCGAATCGAGGCGACTTGCCGGGATTGATAATCTCCGCTCCGTCGAGATCGAGCCCGAGATCCGCTATGCGCTGCCGAATCAGAGTTCGGCTGCCGAGGAGTATTGGCTTTGCGATTTTTTCATCCAGAATGAGCTGCGCTGCACGCAAAATCTTCTCCTCCTCTCCCTCTGGGAACACAATGCGTTTGGGCTCAGCTTGTGCTTTGTG
Source organism: Bacteroidota bacterium (assembly GCA_038043105.1). GTDB lineage: Bacteria > Bacteroidota > Ignavibacteria > UBA10030 > UBA10030 > VGWB01. The sequence continues at coordinate 137 of JBBTCR010000014.1, read as the reverse complement.
GATGAAGAATCGCATGATCTCGCGGGATTTTCCGAGTCGTGCTTCCAATGAGTCGCGATAGGCTTCGAAATCTTTGATCGGCACGCGCGCAACCCCTGCTTCCATTGCAGCCCTGGCCACTGCTGTTGCCTCCCAAA
>JBBTCR010000013.1:0-1112 GCA_038043105.1 Bacteroidota bacterium | reverse complement strand
TTTTCCGATGGTGAGGAAAGTCGGCCAAAATATTGCTCCGCAAGTTTGACGAGCGTAGCGTGACCGATGTTACCCGCGGCAGCGAGCACCATCTTCTCCGGAACATAGTAGTTCCTGACATAAGTTTTCAAATCAGCCTGCACAAGCGACCGAAGGTTCGGCTCTGTGCCGATCACAGGAAATCCCAGCGGATGCGATCCAAAGAGCGTCTTGTCAAAATAGTCGTGGATAATGTCATCCGGATCATCTTCCGCATTCTTCAGTTCCTCAATCACAACCCCTTTTTCCTTCTCCAGGTCCTTCTCCGGAAAGGTAGCGTTCTGGAGCAAGTCCGAGATGACATCCAGCGCCAGCTCGCTATACTCGTCAAGCACCCGGGCATAGTAACACGTGTGTTCTTTGCCGGTGAAGGCATTAAGGTATCCTCCCACCGACTCGAGGCTCTGCGCAATATCCTTCACACTGCGGTCCTTCGTTCCCTTGAACACCATGTGCTCGATGAAGTGCGAGATGCCGTTGTTGGATGCCTCTTCGTCTCGAGAACCGACATTGATCCAGATGCCGATTGAGACAGATCGAACGTGGGGAATCTCCTCAGACACGACCCGAAGGCCGTTCGACAAGACTGTCTTTTTGTAGGATGATTCTATTGTTCTGGAGGCAGGCTGGGGTGAGTTGATAAAGGATTTGTGTGTGGGATGTTTCACTCTCAGTTCTTCGTTTCTGAATAATGTTACGGCGCGTTCTTTATTCCACAAAATCGTTGGGATTCAGCCAGACGCGAAAATTCGGTGAAAAACGCCCGCATTTTCGATGTGAAGATACCTCTTTTTCGTAGGATAGTCAAGAAATCGTGGACGTTCCGCTTCTACGATGAACACAACCTGACCGGTCGCGAAAAGCGATCCTAGAAGCCTGGTTGAAAACATCACCACGAAGGCACCCCGCCCGAACGACCCAGCCCGACAGACTTGTCGGTCTGGCGGGCGTTCGGTCGGGCGGGAAAGTCACGAACTGATAGAATTTTTTTGGTCTTTGTTTCGATTCTCTTGATAGCTTGGTGACTTTGTGGTTCAATTTTTTTTGCGGGTGGTTTTCGACCGAGTTTCTAG
>JBBTCR010000012.1:0-3007 GCA_038043105.1 Bacteroidota bacterium | reverse complement strand
GGAGGCATTCGGCTACCGCATCATCGAGCCGCTCATTCAGCTTCGCAAGGACGGTGTGAGGAAGGGCGGCAAGGCTCTCGGGCTTCCGGCCGAGGTCTTCAGGCGCATCCCTTTCCCTGGACCGGCGCTCTCGGCCCGAGTCATCGGCGAAGTGATGCCGGAGCGTATCGAAACGGTGCGCACGGCGACCGTCATCGTTGAGCGGTTGCTCAAGGGCACCGGTGCGTTTCAATACATGGCGATCCTTCACGATGACCACGTGACCGGAATGCGGGATGGCAAGCGTGATTTCGGTCAGCAGATCGAGGTGCGTTGCTGGGACAGCATCGACGCGCGGACTGCAACACCGACACGGCTCCCGTTCAAGGTTCTCGAGAAGCTCGCTCGCGAGATTCTCCGCAAGGTGCCTGGCATCGTCAGCGTCACGTACAACATCGCGCCAAAACCCCCATCAACGATGGAAGCGGTCTGAAAGCAGTTGAGTGCGAAGTAGCCGATTCCCCAGAGTCCATTGCGGGGCGTGCCTCACATTGCATTTCACAACCGGAGGTCATCATGAAACTGCGCCACTTGTTCGCCATCAACATCATTTTCGCCGCTTTCTTCGGCCTGGGTTGTTCGTTCTTTCCTAATCAGATGTTTCAAATGTACGGTCTGACTCCAGACGCCGGTGGTGTGTGGGTAACGCGTCTTGCGGGAGGCTCCCTTCTCGGTTTCGCCACCCTCATGTGTTTCGGCTGGAAGTCTGCACCCGCTGAAGCGCGCAGAGCCATTGCTCTTGCTTTGCTCATCCAGGACGTCATTGGGTTGATGGCATCCATGGAGATCCAGTTGAGTGGCGCCGTGGGGGCCATCGGCTGGTCGAGTCCGGCACTCTATCTCATGCTCGCACTCGGGTATGCGTACTTCCTGTTCATCAAGCCGAGAGACGTCTAGCGAGAAGTCTCTTGTAAAAAGGTCTTCCAAATGCTCGTCAAGCCGGAAAAGTTCAAAACATATCGACGCCTTCTCGTAATTGTGCTAGCTGTAACTTTGGCCGACCTCACGGCGCGATTCGACGTCGACTTTGAAACGAGTCGAGTTGTTTCTCTGGAAGCCATTTTGTTTCTTATGGGGGGCGCCATGCTTTTATGGGCGGCCAAACGAGACAAGGCCGAGTCTCTCAGTGCACAGCGGCTTGATCTTTGGCTGGCCTTGGCTTTTGGGCTTGCTGGCGTACGGGCAGCACTTTGGGCAATCGGCATTCCTGTCTTCTTAGCTAATCCTGCAATTCTTGCTCTTGGAATAGCCCTTGGTGCACTACTGATAATCTGGTCTCGCCGGTCAGGGCGGCATGTCGTTCGAGGTGATACCGCTGGTTGATATGCACATCACGAAGTAAATGACAGGAGATCAAAACCTTGCAGCATCACGTTAAGCGAAAACAGCAGAATAGCAAGATGTGCCTTGTGTGCGGGTTGAAAAACCCGTACGGTCTTAAAGCTTCGTTCTACGAACTGGAGAACAACGAGCTGGTCTGTCTCTTCAAGCCGGCGGAAGTCCATCAGAGTTATCCCGGCAGACTCCACGGGGGCATCACCACAGCCTTGCTGGACGAGACGATCGGCCGCGCGATCATGATGCGCTACGATGAAGTAATGTGGGGCGTGACGGTCGAGTTCACCACGAAATACAAGAAGCCGATTCCCCTCAATCAAGAGCTGCGCGTCGTCGCACGTATCACAAACGAAACCAGCCGGTTCTTTGAAGGGACAGGCGAGATCCTGCTCCCAGATGGCGAGGTGGCTGCGACCGGTGCCGGAAAGTACATCAAGCTGCCGCTGGAGAAGATTGCCGACTTCGATGCGAAAGAGCAAGAGTGGAAAGTGGTTGCTTCAGACCATGACCCGAAGGTGATTGAGCTTGCATAAGACTCATCGCTGGCGCAGTGATAAGTAAATGGGTTTATATCTGCAATCGACATCTCGCCCTCGCTTTGTCCCCCTTTGCAAGTTCCGAAGGTCCGAAGGACTCCTTCGGAGAATGGCTTCGCCAAGGGACGCGTCCCGATTCTTGGGATGCAGGGGGTCAGGGAATGACCACGATGCAACATTATTTTCTTGAATTGACATGAGCGATTCAGACTGCGAGATAAGAGGAGTCACACCATGAAACGATCCATGCTCATCCTATTGTTGGTTGCGGTAGCCGCGGCCGGCTCAATCTTCGGCCAAACGAAATTCGAAACCGATACACTGCAGACTCGCGAAGGGAACCTCGAGATCACATTCCTCGGCCACGGCTCACTGATGCTTGCGTTCAAGGGAAAAGTCATCTATCTCGACCCGGTCAGCCGATACGCTGACTTCTCACAAATGCCGAAGGCCGATCTCATCCTTATTACCCACGAGCATGGAGACCACCTCGATAGCGCTGCGGTCGAAAGAATCCGTCTTGAAAAGACGAAACTCATCTGCACTGAAGCTTGCGCGCGGAAGCTCCGCGGAGGGTTTGTGCTGAAAAACGGGGAAGTCCGGGTGATCGACGGGACAAAGATCGAGGCGGTGCCCGCGTACAACATTGTGCACATGCGCAGCGAAGGAGTCCCGTTCCACCCGCAAGGTTCAGGCAACGGCTATGTGGTGACTCTTGGCGGAAAGAGGATCTACGTGGCGGGGGACACGGAGAACGTCCCGGAGATGTCGGAGCTCGGTGCCATCGATTGTGCGTTTCTTCCCATGAACCTCCCGTACACCATGACGCCGGAAATGGTGGCTGAAGCGGCAAGAAGGATCAAACCGAAGATCCTCTACCCATATCACTTCGGCAACACGAATACGGCTCAACTCGTGGATCTGCTCAAGGACGAAAAGGGGATCGAGATACGGATCAGGAACATGCGATAGAAGGTGCGACTCACTCGAGGTTGAAGCCGGGAAAGTGAGTCGCACCTCTTAGGAGCAACAATGGCTCGCCGGAAAGTCCAATTCACCGTTGATGAATATTTCCATATCTACAACCGTGGCTG
>JBBTCR010000011.1:0-1265 GCA_038043105.1 Bacteroidota bacterium | reverse complement strand
CTTCGAGACTTACCGGGCCCATCACCTGCATCAGCGGCATCTGCGCGGTTGGGATGTCAACTTCGATCGTGCGCTCGTCGAGTTGACCTGCCCTCAACTTCTCCCTGAAGCGATCTCGGGTGCTCTCGTTTTCCTCTTCCTGTTGGGCGACGGTCTCGGGCAGCTCCGAAGGTCGGTGGCGTCGGACGGGTGGAACGAGCACGTCGAGAATTCGTTCCTCCGCTAGTTCGGCAGCCTTGTGCTGGATCTCGGCAGTCTTTTCAGCCTTCACCATATTGACGGCGATTTCGGTGAGGTCACGGATCATCGACTCCACGTCTCGCCCCACATACCCAACTTCCGTAAACTTCGATGCCTCGATCTTCAGGAACGGCGCATTGGCAAGCTTTGCCAGCCGGCGGGCGATCTCGGTTTTCCCCACGCCGGTCGGCCCAATGAGGATGATGTTATTGGGCATGATCTCCTCACGGAGGATCTCCGGCACCTGCAGGCGCCGCCACCGATTACGCAGGGCGATTGCGACCGACTTCTTTGCGTTATGCTGGCCGATGATGTACTTGTCCAGCTCTTTGACGATCTGACGCGGTGTAAGCTCCCGCGTCGAATCGACTTTCGGTTTCTTCGAGATCGCCAACATCCTAGAGTTCTTCAATCGTAATGTTCGAATTGGTGTAGACGCAGATGTTCGCTGCCGTTTCAAGCGATTCGTGAACGATCTCTTTCGCGCTGAGCTGCGTATGCTTGATGAGCATTCTGGCTGCAGCGAGGGCGTACATCCCGCCTGATCCGATTGCAACAATTCCGTCGTCCGGTTCAACCACTTCGCCCGTTCCCGAGATGACAAGCGAATGTTCCCGATCCAGCGCGGCGAGCAATGCTTCCAATTGTCGCAGGTACTTGTCGGTGCGCCAGAGCTTGGCGAGCTCGACGGCCGCGCGCACAAGCTGACCCTGATGTTGCTCCAGCTTCTCCTCAAATCGATCGAGAAGGCTAAAGGCGTCCGCAGCAGCGCCGGCGAAGCCAATCAGCACGGAATTGTTGTGGAGTTTTCGGATCTTGTTCGCCTGTTGCTTCATGATGGTATTGCCGATGGTCACTTGCCCGTCGCCTCCGAGAGCGACTTTCCCATTGTGGCGAACACCGATAATTGTAGTGGCATGAATCTTCTCAAGGCTCATAAGAGTATCCAGAGCTTGCACAGGTTGACTAGCAGGTTGTTGAAAATCCCTTTTTCGCGAGACAGTTGAACCGCCTCCGAAGGAGTC
>JBBTCR010000010.1:0-2657 GCA_038043105.1 Bacteroidota bacterium | reverse complement strand
GCTTCGCGGCGATTGAGACGATCGTGATTATTCGTCCCCACTTCTGCCGTTCCATATGCGGCAGCACCTCGCGCACAAGGCGCACCACGCTCATCAACGTGAGCTGCACGCCTTTCTCCCACTCTTCATCCGGCATTGTGAGAACGTGACCCGTCGGCGGGCCACCGGCGTTGTTGACCAAAACATGCACTGTCCCGAACTGTTTCACCGCCGCATCGACGAACCTCTTGATGTCTTCCTTCTTGCTCACATCTGCAACGACAGGAACGACTGTTGCCCCTGTCTTGCTCCTGATTTCCTCCGCCGCGTCCCGGATGCTTCTATCATTCCGTGAGCAGATCACGAGCTTCGCGCCTTCAGCTGCGAGCGCCATCGCCGATGCTCTTCCCAAACCTTGACTTGATGCAGCAACGAGCGCGACTTTGTTTTTCAGTGCGAGGTTCATGTCCGAATTCCTTTAATGGTCTTGTTAGACCTGACAGGTTTTGAAAACCTGTCAGGTCTCCACATTGGACGGGGGTTTGACGGATAACGAAACCTGCAGCGGTGCGGCTTATGAGACCTCGATCCCCTTTTCCTTCAGACGCTGTGAGACAATCTTGACGACCTCTTCGAACGGAATGTGCGTGCGGGATCCCGCGCCGCGGATCGCCTGCTCGAGCGTTCCTTTGCGATCGACAAGCCACGCCCAGACATTGTAGCCCAGGCGAGAGATGTCGTTGGGCTCCTGCGCCGGAATATCTGCCACAACGGTGTAAGCGATCTTTTCGATGGAATCGGGTGGGAATTCAACGACGGGCGATGGCGGTTTGGTTGTCATGCTCCACGGACGTATGTGTCGATTAAGTATTCGGTTGCTACAGAAGTTGTGAGTTGAATATACGAAGTTGTCTCGAAAAGGAAAAGCACAACGAGACGCTCAGCATCTCCATCTACATTGCGGCCGATTTCACAACGACGAGCGTGAGATCGTCGTTCTGCTCCGCCGCTCCCCGGAACTCCTCCACTGAGGTCAAAATGGTCTGCTGAAGTTCTTGCGCCGCAAGATGACGCTTCGATTTCACGATCTCGTACACCGTCTCCTCTCCAAACTGCACGTTGCGGTCATTCATTGCTTCTGTCAGGCCATCGGAATAGAAGACGAAAATTCCATTGCTGTCAAGAGGATGGTTCATCTCCTCCAACTCGTTTTCGAAGATCGGCCCACCCTCAAGCCCAAGACCGATCCCTCCTCCGCGGAGATACTCTAATCTCCCATTGACTCCGATCAACGCTTTGTTGTGACCTGCGCGGCAGATGAGGACCTCTTTTCGCTCCAAGTCAAAGAGGGCGAGGATCATCGTAATGAAGGATTTGCGCTCAAGGCTGTCGTAGATGCGGCGATTGACCTGGATGAGCATATCTTTGGGGTGTTGGTACATCGGAGCGATCACCTGGATCATGCCCTGGATTTTCGACATGTAGAGGGCCGCTGACATGCCCTTGCCGGAGACATCGCCAACCACGATCAGGAGTTTCTTCGGGCCAAGTTCGATGTAATCGAAATAGTCGCCTCCGACCGTTGATGCAGGGATGGAAACGCCTGCGACGTCGAGCCCTTCGATGAGCGGATTGGATTTCGGCAGGAGACCTTGCTGGATATCGCGGGCGAGAACAAGCTCCTCCTCGATCTTCTGCTTTCCAATTTCGGACTTGTGGAGTCGCGCGTTCTCGATCGCTATTGCTGCCTGGCTCGCAACGGTCGAAAGCAAATCGATATCTTCCTGTGAATAGACTTTGCCCGAGCGTTTCGGACCGACGTTGATGGTTCCGATCAGCCTTCCCTGCATAAACATCGGGACAGCGAGCACGACACCCGACGTGAGGATCTTCTCCTTATCGTTCTCGTGTATCTTAAACGACTCCGGTTCCGTCGCCAGCAGCGCAAATGACTGCGGCGCCTTTGTTTGACGCGACAGGGCAAGCAGTCCATCAGGCTCGCGTCCGAAAGCACACGCGCCCTCAGGCATATTGATGGCGATGCAGGAGCATCCCTCCTGATCATCACAAAGCACGACGGCAACTTTCTCGATGTGCATTGTCGTGGAAATCCTGTTCACCATCGAGGAGAGCACCTGCTCGAGATTCATCAACCGCGGCAGCTCCTGGCTGAACTCCAAAAGCGCTTTCTGATAATTGTACCGTTCCTGATAGAAGATGCGGTCAATCCATTCCTGTGCTTTCCGCTTCAACGGTTCGAACGCGAACGCGATAACGAGAAACGCGACAAGGCTCACGACCTGGTTTTCCTCTGTGCCAAGCACATATGCTAGCGAACTCCCAATGCTGAAACCCAACAGGAGGTACAGTCCTGCAAGAATTGCGGTCACCATGGCATAGAGAAGGCTGCGTTTGATGACGAGGTCAATGTCCATCAGGCGATACTTGAAGATCGAATACCCGAAGGCGGCCGGTAGCAAAACAGCCAGGAACATTGGCGCGAGAAGAATGGGTTGTGTAAAGATCGCGAATTGATTGACGCTTTAAACAACGTAGGCGTACGCAAACGCAAACAGCCACACCGCGGTGCCAATAAGCACAGGACGCAGCTGTTTTCTGCGCGTTGGATCCACGGTGCGAAAATACGTGACAACAAAGATGACGAGACCCGCCACGAA
>JBBTCR010000009.1:0-2168 GCA_038043105.1 Bacteroidota bacterium | reverse complement strand
CTCATGCGATCGTCGGCTACTGGCTTGCCCATCTCTGGGAGAAGGGGGGCGACTAGTTGAAAAGCCAGGAGTATCTTAGCAATGCCCTTCAGATGTCGCCGCATCTCGTCTATCCATTCCGTTCAGAGACGGCTGAGATTCTCGAATGGGCAGAGGCCAAAGCACAGAACTGGAAAACGAAGTATTATCTCGGCCTCATCTTCTGGAGCAAAGACAGGCTGGATCTCGCACAGAAGTATTTTGCAGCGTGCGGCGACGTGCCCGACTACGCACCCTTTTACCTTACCAGAGGGAATATGGTGAGGAGTGAGAGCCCTCAGGTTGCCCTGAAGGACTACAAACGCGCACTAGATCTTGGATCAGAGGCATCGAGAACGTACCACAGGCTGGTCGAGTACTACAACGAACGCGGCGAACTTGCGCGTGCGCTTGAGATGGCGCGAGCTGGAGTATCAAGAATCCCGTCGAGCTACGTTCTTCAACTTGGTTGGGCAAAGGCTCTGTTGTTCAATCGACAGTATGGAGCAAGCCTCTCGATTCTCGACACCATAACAATCTTACCTTCTGAGGGTGCGCGGTACGGTCATGAAATCCACAGACAAGTGAGCATCCTGTCTGCAAGCGAAGCGATGAAAAACGGGAATTATCCGGCCGCCATAAAGCTTCTCGATAAAGCTCGTCAATGGCCGGAGAGGTTAGGCGCTGGGAGGTCGTATGATGTCGATGATCGTCTTGAAGACTACCTCGAAGCACTCTGTTATCGGAAACTCGGTGACCGAGCCGCTGCAAGGAAGCTTTTCGAGAAGGTAACTCGATACACACAAGAGCACGCCACCGATTGGGGTGTGCACAGATTGATTGCAGCGCTGGCGCTACGAGAACTTGGAAGGAATGTTGAAGGGAGGAAGATGATAGATGATTGGGTGAAACGCGATCCGAAGAATGTCGCTGCAAAGTGGTCGTCGCTTGTCTTCGCGAGAGAGCGTGGACAATCGCAGAAGCTTGAGTCGGAGATGCGCAAGGGTTTTCGCGGGAGCTTATTGAGCAAAGGCTCGGTCGATGCCAATTTCGCGCTCATCGTTGAGATCCATAGGATCCTAGAACTCTGAATCATCTTTTAAACAAAAGCACATCATGAATCCAAAGGGACCAAACAGCGTGAATGTCAACTCTTATCTTCACGCCATCCTTTCGCTCGCAGCCTGGAAATTCGCAGCCTGGAAATTCATTGCCCGTTTGCCTTTGAGTTTAAACTCCCGTAGCTTGGCGACGCCTGATTCCTTCTGGAAGCACCGGATCGCACTGCACCTCGAAGTGCATCAGTTTCAGGCGATTTGTGCACGCGCTAAGAACGTGTATTCTTCTATTAACTCCTAGAGAAACGCGCTCGCTTTTTCTATGGAAGAGCTCACCAATCGAATCAATGAGGCGCTCGCCCGAGAGGAAGAGCGGGCTGAGAGATTCGCCAGCAGCGCGCGTCTAACCCTTCTTGCTATCCTCTCTGTGATTGCGATTCTCAATGTGGGTTCGCTCTCCCTTGAAGCGAACGTCATGAACTTCGGCGCACTGGCGGTCGGTTATGGCTACGGACTCGCTGTATCGGTGCGGATACGGCGGAGGAAGTACCGACCAGTCATGAAATATCTCACATCGTGCATCGACATCACGCTCGTCCTCCTCGTCCTGTTTCTCTATTCACGCATAGAAATTCCATCGGTAGCGCTGAAGAACCCTGTCTTCCTCATCATCTTTCCGCTCATCGGATTGACGGCGTTCCGTTATGATGTCCGACTCACGTTGGTTGCCGGCGGCACTGCCGTTGTCCTGTATCTCGTGCTGATCCTCTACCTCCGCTTCACAGGTGCGATTAGTTTCACAAGCGGTGGATACGAGCGTGAGCTTTTTACGGCTGAAGTTACGACGGTTGGGCAGGCAACGAAAATTCTTATCCTTGCTGCGTACGTAGCCCTCATCGCATATCTGGCACGATACTCGCGACGGATCTTTGAACGATTGGTTCGCCAGGAGGTCAATGTGCAGAGCCAAAAGGAACTGATGGTGCGGGAACTGGAGGTTGCCAGTCACGTCCAGAGCCAGTTATTGCCGCACGCGTTTCCTGATCTTGGGGGCACTTCATGTCTTCGGGATGGTGGAGCAGGGGCGCTTCG
>JBBTCR010000008.1:0-5909 GCA_038043105.1 Bacteroidota bacterium | reverse complement strand
ATCGCCTAGCGTAAGTGTGCTCATCATCTTTCGGTAGGTCTCGAGGTGGCTCGCCTTGATGCCGTAGTACCTGTCATCCAACGCGTAGCCGAGACGTTCCATTGTCGTCGGAGCGTAGTGAAGAACATATTTCTTCAGAAAGCTCTTTGTCAGTTCAAAATCGCCCTTCGACATCCCCTTATCGACGAGATGCTTGAATTCCCTTAGTGCCGCACGCAAGGCGAAATGCCGTGCCTCGTTCGGCACGGGACGTATCCAGATTTCGAAGATCTGTTGGCGGCGACAGACGTTCTGCGGTGGGAGTTGCAGACGGCCGCCGTTTGGATAATGCTCGATGTAGGAATAGTCGCCATAGTTCAGCCCGCGCGCCTCGCGGATGACCTGGTAAAGATGGCTGCTCGAGTTCCGATGCTCGCCGAGCCACGAGTTCGCGATGGCCAACGCGTACCAACCCTTCGAGCCGCGCAGAACATTGATGGGAAATCCCATGCTGATCGCGGTCGCTGGCGCATCTTTCTCAATGATCGTCACGTTAAAGCCGTTGATGGTCTTCGGTTGGGGCTTTGCCGCCGATCGCAGTGCGCCAGCGGGAAGCTTCTGTAGGTCTTTCTGCAGCGCTGCAAGGAGTTTCTTATGATAACCTCCACCCAAGCCGATCACCACGTTGCCTCGAGTGTAGTGCTGTTTGTAGAAGTCGAGCACATCTTCGATCGTGATGCTCTTGACGGCTTGAATTGTTCCCGCCGTAATGTGTCCGTACGGTGTTCCCGAGTAAATGTCATTGTACAGAACTGCCTTGCCCAGCTCCTCATCGTTCGCATACCGCAGCGTATTCTCGAGGTAGTTCATCACCTGGCTCTTGATGCGGTCCAGGTCTTCCTGCTGGAAAGCAGGAAGGAGAATCGCGTCGCCGAACAGCGAATAGAACTCCTTGAGGTTGTCCTTGTGTGTGCGGCCGTAGATGACGGTCATTTCAACGTTTGTTGTTGCATTATAGCTTGCCGCGAGGGGGTAGAGCTTTTCAATGATCTGGGCGTACGTGTTCTTTTGCGTCGAGGCGTCTGTGAGCATCGAAGCCGTGATTGCGGCGAGCCCCTCTTTGCCCGGGGGATCGTTCTGTGAACCGACCTTGAACCATATCCGGAAGGAAATCGTCGGGTCGTTCTTGACGGGCAGCAAAACAGGTGTATTCTTCTCCACGTTCTGTTCTCCAGTGGTTGTGCATGGAAGAGCGAGTGCAAGCACTATCGTCAAAGCAATCACGATGGTTTTCATGACTGGGTTCCTTTCAGCACGACAACCGTGCGACGTTCCGGTGTGAAATACTTCTTGGCAGCATTCAGAATATCCTGAGGTGTCACCGACTCCATCTGCTTGTAGAGCTGGTTCACGACCTCAATGCCGCCGGAGATGGCGGCGAAGCGGGCCAAACCTCCGGCGACGTTATCCGGTGTGTCAAGGCCCATCAAGAAACCATACTTGTTGCGTCGCTTCAGGTCATTGAGCTTCTTCTCGTCAACGAGCTTGGTCTTGAACTCTTCTAGTGTCCGATAGACCTCGTCCCGGACGTAGTTGATGTCGTCAAGCTTCTTTACCATCGAGTAGATCTCGAAGAGCGGAAGATCCCGGTTCATGGGAACGCTCGGGTTGATGAACTGCACCTTCTGTTCATTGATGACGAGCTTCTTGTAGAGATCGCTGTTCTCGCCGAACGCCAGATCGCCCAGGAGCAGAGCTGCGATGAGATCCTTGTTGGTTGGATCAAAGGGATCACCCTTGTATGCGATGTCGATGATCGGCAGAGTCTTTCCGTTGTAGGCGACCTCTGCGGACCGCTCGGCTTTCTGTGGCGGCTCAGGGGTGATATTGGGCGGAACATAGCCTTTTCTCCAACTGCTGTAGTAGTTCGTCACCAGCTTCATCGTTGCTTTCGGATCGATGTCGCCCGTGATGAGGAGAAGCACGTTCTCCGGACGATAGAAACGCGCGAAGAACGACTTGCTGTATTCGAATTGCTCGGGCATCGCCTTGATGTCCGCCTCGAAGCCGATCGTCGTGTGCTTGTACGTGTGCACGTCATAGGCAAGGTCCTGCATTTTCTCGTTCAGCACGGCAAATGGGCTGGTGATGCTTTTCCGGTATTCCCCGTAGACAGCCCCCGCCTCAGTCTGGAACTCCGGCTTCTCATAGTACAAGTTCTGGAACCGGTCGCTTTCGAGCTCGATGACCCGTTCTAGATCCTCCTTCGCGAAGTTCAAATGGTACGCGGTGTAGTCGTCGGTCGTGTAGGCGTTCGCACTGGCGCCGATGCTCGTTATAAGGCTATCGTACACAGGGCCGGGATATTTCGTCGTGCCGCGAAACATCATGTGCTCGAAGAAATGCGCAAACCCGGATTTTCCCGGTTCCACTTCGTCACGACTCCCGGTACGGACAATCGAGTAGTATGCAACAAGCCCGGGGCTTTCTGTGGGAATCGTTATGACTTTGAGTCCATTGGGAAGCGTTTCAACGTGATATTTATACGGGAAGATCGATTGAGCCATGGCAACGCTACCAAGAGTGACGATGACAAGGGTGAAAAAGAAGTGTTTCATAATGACTCCTCGGATAATGAAGGGTGGCGATGAGATCTAGGCAGGGGAAGCAGTCTGGAATTCGCATCATTGCAAATGAAGATTTCAGGATACGTTGCGAAGAAAATCCTAAGGACAAATCTGGGAAGAAAAGTAGTAAGGAAAAAGTGAAAAGTAAAAAGTAGGGAGTAAGAAGTATAGAGTAAGAAGTCAAAAGAGAGCGGGAAGGCGATTGCGTAGTGTGGAATGAGGAATTCAGAAATCGGAATAGAAGGCAGAAGACAGAAGACAGGTGGGGGCTCGCGGTTGAGTCGTTTGCTTCCACGGAATAATTGAATAGATTATATGCCGACTTTATGGCTTTCGCAGCTCAGGAACCGCTTTGACCATTCTTCTCCTCACGCTATCGGTTTTTCTCCTTTATCTCCTTTGGGAACGAGTCTCATTGACTCGGCTCAGGAATCGCATTGCGCTGGTTATCGCCGTTACGGGCACACGCGGGAAAACGAGTGTAGTTCGCGCCCTTGCATCGATTCTTCGGGAAAGCGGTCGCATCGTGCTGGCGAAGACCACGGGCTCGCAGGCTCAGATCGTGTTGCCGGATGGAACGGTGCAGGATGTCCCGCGGCGGGGTGTCGTCTCGATTCTCGAGCAAAAAAAAGTGCTGAAGAAGGCCGCGGAGCTCCATGCTGATTGTCTCGTTGTGGAGATCATGAGCATCCTTCCGGAAAACCACGTCGTTGAATCTCACCATATCCTCAAGCCCGATATCGTTGTTCTCACAAACATCCGCCGCGATCACACTGAAGCGGTTGGGGAGACAGAAGAAGACGTTGCGCGCGCTCTTCGGCTGGATTTCGCCCCTGGCTCGAAGGTCTATGTTCCGGAAGAATATCGACACTTTGTAGATCCATCGACCGTACAACCACAACCGCCCCAAATTATCTCGGTCCCGCATAGAAGCTCCGATTCTCTGATGCACCATGCGAAGGAGCTGCAGAAAAGAGAGTTTGACGAGAACCTGGATATCGTCACTACGGTCGCTAGGGACTTCAGCATCGATGAGGCGACCATAGCGAGGGGAATCCTGAGAGCGAGGCACGACATCGGGAAACTCAGAGTGTGGAGATATCGAGCCGGGGGCAAGAGGATTTTCCTCGTCAACGCATTCGCGGCAAATGATCCGGAGTCAACGATGAGGGTGATTAAAAAGACGCGGATGAGTCTCGCGGCAGATGCATTTTCCTTCACAGGGTTGCTGAACCTCCGTTCCGATCGGGGCGACAGGACCGCGCAGTGGATCGAAGCCTTGAGAGAGGGCATGGCAAGTAACTTCAAACGTCTCTATGTCATCGGCGGACACGCAAACGTTGTGCAGAGAAAAGTAAAAGCTGTCGAAGTCATCAAGCGCACAAGACCGGAAGAGATCACAAATTCGATTGCGTCGGCGATGAAGGAAGACGGAGTTCTTTTCGGTTTCGGCAATATCGGTGGAGCCGGGCAGCGACTCGTAGAACATTGGCAGCGAATGGGTGAAGAGTATGGACTATGAACTTGCCTTTGTCGCGTTGCTCGCTTCGCTCCTTTTCATCGGGATCACCGGGATTTTTCCTGGAGGAATTATCGTCCCAAGCTATCTGGTTCTGTTCGTGAACCAACCATCGCGCTTGCTCGGGACCCTCGTTGCGGCGCTGCTGACGCTCTTGTGCTACAAGCTGGTGTCGCGGTACCTGATCATTTTCGGCAGAAGGATGTTCGTCTTTATGGTCTTGCTCGGGGCGCTCTGGGCGTTCTGTTGGATCCAACTCTTTCCCGTTTTCTACCCCGCGTCTTTGGAATTCAGAGTCATTGGATGGGTAATCCCGGGACTTATTGCCAACAACTTTCAGAAGCAGGGTGTTGTCTCCACCACAGCCGCACTTGTTACGGTAACGGTGGCGGTGTACTTTCTCGGACGGATATTGAGAATGGTGCCTTAGTACCTTTTCAGAGAATGAGTCTGATCCAGTCAACCTTGCTTATACGACGTTTTCAATAGTCGCCGACTATCTTGTTTGTAGTGATTCCAAGGGTGACGTGCCATCACGTGCTAGGAATTTGAAAAGCGGTTGAAGAACTAGTATCCCAGATCCAGCATACCCGCGGAAGCCAGAATGAATCGGAACGAAGCAGAACAAAAGCTCAAACAGCTGTTTGGTTTTGATAGATTCTATGACGACCAATGGAAGACGATTGAGCATACCCTCAAAGGAGAGCGCATGCTGCTCATCGAGAGGACGGGTTATGGAAAATCGCTCTGTTATCAGTTCCCTGCCACGCAATTCAAAGGACTCACGGTTGTATTTTCTCCTCTAATTGCATTGATGAGGGATCAGATCAAGAAGCTCAATGAGCTTGGAATCCCGGCCAGGTGCATCAACAGCGAACAAGACGACACCGAAAACGAAGCGATCATCAAAGGGGCCAACGAGGGAAAGCTAAAGCTCCTCTATATCGCCCCCGAGCGACAGGAAAACGAGAAGTGGATCGATGCAACCCGATCTATGAATCTGTCAATGGTTGTCATTGATGAGGCCCATTGTATCTCTGTGTGGGGTCACGACTTCCGTCCGGCATTCCGGAGAATCATAAGTCTTGTCAAGTTGCTCCCCGCGGGCTTCCCTGTCCTCGCGACAACCGCCACAGCAACAAGGAGGGTCGAGCAAGATATTGTGCAGCAGATGGGTGGTAGTACGGTATCAATACGGGGGAATCTGGTTCGGCCAAATTTCAGGCTACGCGTAGTAAAAGTGAAGTCAGAAGAGGAGAAGATGGTCTGGTTGGGCAAAAGGTTGGAACAAATTCCGGGGACCGGGATCATCTACACGGGTACAAGGGTAAACACAGAGATCTATTCCCGATGGCTGGAATATCTTAAGATATCTTCGGTAAATTACAATGCGGGGCTGGATGCATCTTCGCGCAAAGAGATAGAAGACGGCCTTCTGAATGACCGATGGAAGTGCGTTGTGGCAACCAATGCTCTTGGAATGGGAATCGACAAGCCGGATATTCGCTTCATCATTCATACACAAATACCGGCGTCCCTGATTCATTACTATCAAGAGATCGGTCGTGCCGGAAGGGATGGTCAACCGACGTACCTCCTCTTGTTCTATCATGAGGATGACAAGTCGCTTCCAGAGGCCTTCATCGATGGTGGCAGGCCTTCTCCTCAGAAATACCAGCGAGTCATCGAGGCCCTCAAGGCCGCGCCGATGGGAGAACGTGAGATCATGAAGGCGACAAACCTGACTCGCAATCAGGTTCGTACGATCAAAGCAGACCTCATCG
>JBBTCR010000007.1:0-7047 GCA_038043105.1 Bacteroidota bacterium | reverse complement strand
CGGAGGGCTGCATTCTCATGGGTTGAGCACTGCGATTGGATTCCAGCGCTGCTCACTGGTGACACCAACCCGTTAACACTAAAGCGAAGTCGGTGCGCTGCAGGCCACAAGGCGATGTGGCATCAGTCGTTTGGCGGTCTTCCCTCAGAGGAATTCCTCGTTAAGCTCGACCCGTTGCTTAAAGGGATACGCGCGCGCCTGTATGAAAGAACCTATACGAGCGATGTGAGCGTTGGAACAATGACTCCCGAGTGGGCGCGACGGTTGGGGCTTCACACAGATGTCAAAGTAGGTGTTGGAGCGTTTGACGCCCATATGGGTGCTGTCGGAGGTGAGATTGCGCCGTACATCTTGACGAAGATCATGGGAACCTCAACGTGCGACATGCTCGTCGCACCTGTTACCGAGCTTGGCGATCGGCTCGTTCGAGGGATTTGCGGTCAGGTTGATGGATCGATTATCCCTGGCATGATTGGACTCGAAGCAGGTCAATCCGCGTTTGGCGATGTCTACGCCTGGTTTCGGGATGTGTTGATGTGGCCTATCGAACACATCGTCGCACGGAACAATCTCCTCGACACTCGAACAAAAGAAAAGGTTCTCGACGAAGTGGCAGAATGCCTCGTCCCTGAACTCTCGAATGAAGCGGCAAAGGTGCCCATTGATGAATCCGGCATTCTCGCGTTAGATTGGATGAACGGGAGAAGGACCCCGGATGCTAATCAGCTTTTGAAGGGAGCAATCACCGGCTTGACGCTTGGGAGTGATGCGCCACGAATTTTCCGCGCGCTCGTCGAGTCGACAGCGTTCGGCGCTAAGAAGATCGTCGAGCGGTTTCGCTCCGAAGGCGTGCGAATCGATGGCGTGATTGCCCTTGGAGGCGTGGCCAAAAAATCACCGTTCATTATGCAGGTTGTCGCCGATGTGCTGAACGTCCCGATCAAAGTGCCCCGCTCCGAGCAAACGTGCGCGCTCGGCGCTGCAATGTTTGCTGCTACTCTTGCCGGCATCTACCCGGCCGTTGAAGATGCCAAAAAGGCGATGGGAAGCGGGATGGAAACGGAGTATCCGCCGAATCCAGAGAACGCCGAGAAATATAAGATACTCTATGAACGCTACCTAAAACTTGGGGGTTTTGTTGAAAACGAAATCTTGAGCATGAGGAAAGAACCATGAGTTCTGTGCAAGAACTGAAAGAGCGCGTATGGCGCTGTAACAAGGAACTCCCGAGATTGGGGCTGGTCGTTCACGCCTTCGGGAACGTGAGCGGGATTGATCGTCGGAAAGGACTCGTCGCTATCAAACCAAGCGGTGTGCTGTACGATGACCTAAAAGTTGACGACATCGTTGTCGTTAATTGCAATAACGAGGTCGCGGAGGGCGCGCTGCGCCCCTCGTCCGATACAAAAACGCACACACTGCTCTACCGAAGCTTCCCTGACATTGGGGGAATCGTACACACTCACTCCACATACGCTGTGGCGTGGGCACAAGCGATCAAGCCAATCCCGATCATGGGCACAACGCACGCAGACCTTCTCTCAACCGACGTACCGTGTACCGAGGTGATGAGCGATGAGATGATCAAGGGCGATTACGAGGAGGAAACCGGGAGGCAAATCGTGAACGCATTTGGCAGTCGGTCATATCACGAGATACCGATGGTGCTTGTTGCCTGCCACGGTCCATTCACGTGGGGGGAGACGCCCGAGAAAGCTGTATATCACAGCGTGATGCTCGAGGAGCTTGCAGAGATGGCAATGGCGACATTGCAGATCAATCCGGCCACGCCACGACTAAAGAAAACGCTCGTTGACAAGCACTATATGCGGAAACATGGACCCGATGCATACTACGGGCAAGAGTAGAGACGACGAGAAAGGAGATCTCCGATGAAAAACATACCAACAGTGGCAATGGGAATCGTTGCGGTCAGCCGAGACTGCTTCCCTATTGAGCTCTCAAGGAAGCGGCGGGTCAAGGTGGTGGAAGAATGCAAAAGCAAGAGCATTCCTGTCGTCGAGATCCAAACGATCGTTGAAAACGATACCGATGTTGTGAAGGCGCTTGAGGAAATCCGGGACAAAAAGGTCAACGCGCTCGTGCTCTATCTGGGCAACTTCGGACCCGAGGGACCAACAACCATGCTCGCACAGAAGTTTGTCGGGCCCGTGATGCTGGCCGCGGCTGCTGAGGAGACGGGAAAAGACTTGTACGACGGGCGGGGGGATGCGTATTGCGGATTGCTCAGCGCGTCCTACAACGCCGGTCTGCGAAACCTCAACGTGCACATCCCTCGCCATCCGGTCGGAACTGCGGGAGAAGTTGCAGCGATGATTGCGGACTTCATGCCCTTGGCGAGAGTATTCCTTGGCCTCAAGCAGCTCAAGATCTTCTCATTTGGGCCGCGCCCTTATGATTTCCTTACGTGCCATGCTCCCATCAAGCCGCTGTTCGATATCGGGGCGGAGATTATGGAGAACAGCGAGCTCGACATGTACGACATCTATCTCTCCAAAAAGGGGGACCCTCGCATTAAATCTGTCGCGGCCGATTTGGCTAGAGAACTCGGGAAGGGAAACACCTATCCCGATCTCTTGGAGCCGCTCGCGCAATTTGAGATCGCGCTCCTTGACTTCATGGAGAAAAACCTTGGCGCAAGCAAGTATGCTGTCTTCGCAAACAAGTGCTGGCCGTCGTTTGAGAAGTTCTTCGGATTTGTGCCGTGCTTTATCAACTCCCGTCTGGCGACGCACGGCATACCGATCTCGTGTGAGTCGGATATCTACGGAGCGTTAAGCGAGTATATCGCCACCTGTGCCACCGATCTGCCGGCTGCCATCCTGGACATCAACAATACCGTTCCGCACGATATGTACGAGGAGTCGCGCAAGACGGTCGGCCTGTATTCAAACAGCGACCTGTTCATGGGATTTCACTGCGGCAACACTTCGTCGGCCTGCATGGCGACCTTCTCGATGAAGTATCAATTGATCATGCATCGCTTGATGGAGCCGGGCAAGGAGCCGCACATCACTCGCGGAACCCTCGAGGGGCAAATTCGGCCCGGCAGGATGACACTTTTCCGACTCCAATCGACGCCGGAGGCGGAACTCAAGGCTTACGTCGCAGAAGGTGAGATCCTCAATATCGATCCCAAGTCGTTCGGCTGTATTGCGGTGTTCGCGGTACGGGAGATGGCGCGATTTTATCGACACGTATTGATCGAAAAGCGATTTCCACATCACACGGCCGTAGCATTCGACCATTCGGGAAGAGTATTGTGGGATGCAATGCGTCTGCTGGGTGTTCAGGATGTCTCATTCAACCGTCCTGCGGGCGTTCTATATGAAGGTGAATATTCATCCTAGGAAAGAGCATTTCGAAGGATTCTTGAATGGGAAGTAAGCGTTTTGCCCGATGTATTCTGTACCTCTTCCTGTGTTTCTTTGTGATTCCTTTGAACTCGTCAATTTCGCAACAGAGGGAACACAATCGAATCCAAGTTCAGCCATTCAACCTTACACAAGTTCGCTTGCTCGATGGCCCACTCAAAGAAGCAACGAAACGAAATCAGAAGTATCTCAGAGATCTTGAGCTTGATCGGTTGCTCCATAATTTTCGAGTGACTGCCGGCGTTCCTTCTTCAGCAAAACCGTTAGGTGGCTGGGAAAGTCCGAGCACGGAATTGCGCGGTCACTTCGTCGGTCATTTTCTCTCAGCTTGTGCATTGATGTACGCAAGCTTCGATGATGTCGTGCTAAAGACGAAAGCAGATTCACTGGTAACCGAGCTAGCGAAATGTCAAGAACAACTTGGCAATGGATACCTGAGCGCGTATCCCGAAGAGTTCATTGCGCGTGTCGAAACGGGTGTAAAGGTGTGGGCGCCGTGGTACACGCTCCACAAAATCTATCAGGGATTGATTGATGTCTACCTCCTCACTAGCAATCAGCAAGCTCTCGATGTTGTGAGGAAGATGGCAGATTGGACGAAGACACGCGCCGATCGGCTGGGCGATGAGCAAATGCAGAAAATGTTGAAGGTTGAGTTTGGTGGGATGAGCGAATCCCTCTTCAATCTTTATGCGATCACCCATGACGCCAATCACCTTGCTCTTGCAAAAAGATTAGAGAAGCGGGAATTCCTCGATCCGCTGAATGAGCACACCGATAAACTCAAAGGTTTACACGTAAACACCCATATCCTACAGGTTAATGGTGCCGCGCGCGGCTATGAATTGACCGGGGAAGATGGCTATCGGACAATCTCGACATTTTTCTGGGATCAAGTGGTGCACGCGCGCTCATACGCAACTGGCGGCACTAGTAATGGAGAGCATTGGGGGAGCGAGCCTTATCATCTTTCGACGCAGCTCGGTTCGACGACAGAAGAGAGTTGTTGTTCATATAACATGCTCAAACTCACATCGCACCTGTTCTCTTGGGATCCCGATCCTTCCTACGCCGACTACTACGAACGTACCTTCATCAACAGCATTTGGCCAACGCAGCATCCGACAACCGGCATGCTGATGTACTACAAACCGCTCGGTTCGGGATGGTACAAGACATTCGGAACTTCGCTCAACTCCTTCTGGTGCTGCACTGGTACCGGCGTCGAGTCGTTTGCGCGGCTCGGCAGCGATATTTACTACTACGATGAGAACAGCCTGTATGTGAATCTCTTCATTCCGTCGGAAGTGACGTGGAAGAATGGCGATAGAATAGAAGTCGAATATTCCATGGAACTGCGCCTCCATCGGATGCCCGATAATCCAAAGATCGCGGCACTCATGTATGGTCCGATGGTTCTCGCAGGAAAACTCGACAACGGGGAATTGTCGGATAGTCTGATCTATGGCTCCTATGGACCTACCCAACCTCCCGTGCTCTCTCCGATTCTCGTCGTTGACGACACGGATCCTCAGTCCTGGATTGAAGCTGTTCCCGGCAAAGCATTGACGTTCCGCACAAAGGGTGTCGGCGATCCGAACGATGTCGAGCTTGTTCCTCTCTACCTGCTCCCCGATGAACGGTATGCCGTGTACTGGACCTTCTTCAACAAAGAGGAGTGGAAGAGGGCAAAACGGGAGAGCGAGCAGTTCATGGGGAAAATGGTTGATCATGTTACCATTGGAGACGCAGCCTCGGAGCGGGACCATAATTTCATCGGGAACGAGCTGCATTCCGGAGCCGAAGCTGGAAGGAACTGGGTAACAACGAAGGACTGGTTCAGTTACAGCATGAAGGTGTTAATCGATCGACCGGTCATCCTTAAATACTCTTACATGAAAGCGGATACCGGCCGCACGTATGTTCTCTCGCTGGATGAAATCCGGTTGAGAACAGAGCCTGCGCTGAGAGAATTGCCGAATGGTGCGATCGAAGAAGAATATGAGATCCCTCTTCCGATGACGCGTGGAAGAAAGACAGTGAACGTGACTTTTCAGAGTCGGCGGTGGTTTGAGGGAAAGAAGGTTCTCGGTTGCGAGATAGTCGGATCGGCAAAAGAGAAATAATTGTCACCAGTATTTTCTGTCTTCGAAGTGAATTCCGAAGAAGTATTGACCAATGACCTCCATTTTCCCTCTCTCAGCAGTCAGACGAGATGCGGACAGGCTTCTTCGAATTAATTTATGAGGTATTTTGACAAGCACCGGTACAACTCGCAAAGGGGTAACATGAAACATACTGGAATGATCATTGCGCTGTTACTTTCGCTCTCTGTGATTGCAGGAGGACAAATGAAAGACTACTCCATCAAGCAAGTGCCCTTCCATCAAGTGAGGGTGGAGGACGAGTTCTGGTCGAAGCGTCTCGAGATCAATCGCACGGTGACGCTGCCGCATAACTTCAAGCAGTGTGAGGAAACGGGACGCATCGATAATTTCGCAATCGCAGGAGGGTTGAAGGAGGGAAAGTTTCGAGGGATTCATTTCAATGACTCGGACGTCTTCAAGGTCATTGAGGGAGCGTCATACACTCTGGCGCTTCATCCCGATCCGCAACTCGATCACTACCTCGACAGCGTCATCGCAATCATCGCCGCCGCGCAAGAACCGGATGGATATCTCTATACCGCGCGCAAACTCATTCGTGATGATTATCAGCCACCCGGAGGAAAAGAACGCTGGGTTGGCATCAAAGACGGAAGTCACGAGCTCTACAATGTTGGCCACCTTTATGAGGCTGCGGTTGCTCATTGTCTGGCAACCGGCAAGAAGACACTGCTCAATGTCGCTCTGAAGAACGCCGATCTTCTCTGCAACACATTCGGACCCGGTAAACGCGGCGAAGTGCCGGGCCACCAGGAAATTGAAATCGGTTTGGTGAAACTGTATCGAACGACCGGAGAAGAGAAATATCTCAAGCTTGCCAAATTCTTCCTCGATGAGCGAGGCAATGCAGAAGGTCACGAGCTGATGGGCGAGTATGCACAGGATCACAAACCTGTTCGTGAACAAACCAAGGCGGTCGGCCACTCGGTGCGTGCCGGCTATATGTACTCCGGCATGGTTGATGTCGCGGCTTTGACCGGTGATGCTTCATACGTCAATGCACTCGACCGTATTTGGCGAGATGTGGTGGACGAAAAGCTCTACATCACCGGTGGTCTCGGAGCATCGGGAGGAAACGAGGGATTCAGCAGCGGCTACTCCTTGCCGAACCTTACTGCGTATTGCGAAACGTGCGCGGCAATCGCCAATGCTCTTTGGAATTACCGGATGTTTCTCTGGCACGGCGATGGGAAGTACATCGACATCATCGAGCGCGCCATCTACAACAATTTCCTCTCCGGCGTCGGGATGAGTGGCGATCGGTTCTTCTATCCGAATCGGCTGGAAGTCTTTGGCAGTGGCGCGAAACGGTCCGAATGGTTCGAGTGCGCCTGTTGCCCGACCAATGATGTTCGTTTCATGCCGTCCATAGCCGGATATGTCTACGCTCACGATGAAAACGATCTCTACGTCAATCTCTTCATCGGGGGTGAGACGACGGTGAAAATGGAAAAGCGTACGGTCGACGTGAAGCAAGAGACTCGTTT
>JBBTCR010000006.1:0-1780 GCA_038043105.1 Bacteroidota bacterium | reverse complement strand
TGTAGTTCAACAATTGCCGGTGGCGTGTTATGCCGACCGGGTTAAACAGGAGTTAGCCCCTGAAGTGAAAGGAGGAGGAGTCATGACCAACGAGACGAATAAGGTCCTTGTCAAGATACGAGAGGAGTTCACGAAGGGCTATTGGGATTCCGACGATGCCCAACGATACTCGCCCATGCTGTTCGCATTCACCGAACCCGATGATAGGGTTCGCGAAGCGCTGAAGGCGCTCTCCTGCAAGAAGGAGAAGGATCAACGATACAGGCAAGGCAATTCGGCAATCGAGTCCGGCAGCGATTTCCATCCCGCGTTTCGAGAAATCGAGCACCTCCTTGAGAGATACGAGGAACGGTACCGCAAGAGGAGTCCCGAGGGGGAGGCGCGAGAGGCACGGGACATCGTTATGATGCTCATGCCCGCACTAATGAGTCAGAAAGCCTCGGCTTCGGTCTCTCTGGACGTGAATGCCTTCACGCAGACCGTCTATAAGGAATGCGAGAACTGCCCGATCAGGGACATCTGCAAACAGGCTTTTGCTCTGTGTACCGAGTACGTTGGCAAAGCACTTAAGTCCATGGACTTTCTCGAGGCGCCTTCAGAAGAGAAGTAGCGCGATGGAGGCTGCAAATGGAGAGCTTCCATCTACTGGATCTTGCCTCTGGTGCCAAGGTTTCAGAGGTCATCCGCCAGTTCAATGGGCTCCAGCCATCGTTTGAACTGCGTCCATACAAGTTTCCTCAAGAGGTGTCCCTCGCTGACCCCCTTGATCCGGATGCGTTTTTCGGGATCGTCCAGGAATACAAGAGCGACCCCAGTGTTCGGTTGATTGCTCTGACAGCTTCGCCTCTCACTAACAACTACTTTTCACTGGTGAACTCAAGGCACGACGTGGCAATCATCTCGACCTCACAGTCCGAACTCTATACACCTCAGTTCTGCATCGAGGACTTTCTGCATGAGGAGATTCTATCCTGCATACTGCTAATGCTCGCACGCATGAATATCGGGCACTACGACACACGCGGTTGCCTTCTCGACTTCTGCGAGGACAAGCGAGACATCGTCATCAAGCTATATACGGGTTCCATATGCGCGGACTGCAAAGCGCGGCTGTTATACTATGGCGTGGGTGACGCTTACTTAGCGGGCGCCCAAAAAATACTATGGCGCATAAGTAAGGACTTCCATTCCGGCAAAGTGAGCCGCGGATGTCCCCTTGGTCATCCAGTCTGCCAAGAGTATGCGAACATTCAGCTGGAGTTCAGGGAGAGGAATATCTTTTTTGCTACTTCCTTTCGGGACGAGTTCCTCGATGTGGCTGATCATCTTCGCATCAAACTCCGCGAAGTTGGATATACGCTTAAGGTTGTGAACGAAGAGATTAGCAACAAGAGCATTCTCTGCAAAATATGCAAGACAATTCAGACCTGCAAGTATGGCGTTGCCGAGTTTAGCGGGCTTCGGCACAACGTGTCATACGAGTTCGGTCTAATGCAGGCTTTTGGATTAGAGAGTATTGCTGTGATGAAACGGGATCGTCTGGGTGATTTTGAGAAGGAGGTTTCAGACATGAAAGGTATTGAGGTCATTCCGTACGCAACGATCGCTGGCGATCTCTTTGACAAGATTCATGGATTCGTCGCAGGTAGAGCGGAGACGAGAGAGGGCTAACAATGGGTTTCAGCCGACGTTGCTCCGCTGCGGTGTGCACCGCGGCTGAACGGTCGGCGGCTGAGCCGAGCTGGTTGCGGCCGCCTGCGGCGGCCGAACCAGCGGCTGG
>JBBTCR010000005.1:0-1277 GCA_038043105.1 Bacteroidota bacterium | reverse complement strand
CACCAGATCGCACGAAAACGCAGGCTGCGAGTTCGGCAGAAGGGTCATTGGAACCGTGATCTCTTTGCCTTGTTGACCTCCGCTGCGAAGGTAAACATAATCGCCGCCAGCACACACACTCATCGTCACAGTGCCTGAGAAATTCTGAATTGCTGCCGGTTGATATCCGAAGCCGTCGCCATTGAGCGGTATGGCGAGAATGCTCGACACGCTGGCGCACCTGAGCTGCTCAGGCGAAGCCGTCTGACTCCACCTGCTGAAAACCTCGTTGGGCAGGAATGTTCCGGTGGCCGTTGCCGTGCCGCTCACCGGAACAGTGACATTGTTCAGTCCTTGGCGAAGGTAGCTGGAAAAGCTATAGTCGAGCCTGTTGCCCTGGTTCGAGACTTCTCGTGCCCCGGTTCCCCATTGCCAATCGAAAACGTAAAGCTGCACATTGGGGAACGCTTCTTTGCCAAACGTGCCCGTAAACGGGTTTTGCCCCTCAAACGGATTCCCGCCCGAGCCAACGGGATCGCGTCCCTTCCACGCCAGGCTGTATTCGTGGTACTGATCGGCTACAAAGACCACCTGAGCTTGCTGACCAGCCGCAAAATCTCCGTCGATCGCCACCGTGCCGCTGATAGTAAGCGTGCTTCCCAGCGCCAGCGCAGGTGTGCCGTAGTTATCGACAAACAACGGTGGATTGAATAAGTCGTAAAGCTCCGCAGCTTTGTGTGAGGGTACAGGCAGACGGGGTTGGATCTGGACTTTCTCCCTGATAATGACCTGAGCGAACACGAAGGCGGGGAAGAACAGAAGAAGGATTGTAGCTGTGAGCAGCTTACGGTGGCGGGGGGGGTACATACGTACCTCTCCTGGATTGCTGTACTCGTCGAACGCTAGGGAAACCTACGATGATTCGCAGGAAATGTCAAGGAAAATGTGCGAGCAATCGGCAACCCGCTCAGCAGGCAAGAGCCAGTAGAACGAGTGCCAGGAAACGGGACCGTTGGTAAGGAGTACTCGCTTGCCCAAGGTGCAAAAGGGGAGTGGAGTTAGCCCTATATTGGACGCGCGTGTCAGTGGGAGCCACTCGATACTGAATATCACAGACAAAGACACAGCCACTGATTGCAGCCGTGTCTTTTGAGTCTTTGATGAGTGTGGAGCCTACAGATATGTTCGCTCGGTGATGTTTCCCGCGGCGTCATAGACATACAACAGGGGCACACCGGTTGGAATGTTCAGCTCGATGACTTGTTCCCTGGTTAGATTATCGAGCTGCATCACGAAGG
>JBBTCR010000004.1:0-3437 GCA_038043105.1 Bacteroidota bacterium | reverse complement strand
TGGGACGATTGTCCTGTCGCCGTCTGTTGTGTCACGTTTCGTTTCGGATTCTCTCATCCATCAACTAGTTGTGTCGTACTATCCTCTGCCGCTCTCGCTCAAACGGGAATACCTGCTGCGCGAGCTTGTTTTTCGACGCGATTCGCTTGGTTTGCACAAGCAGATCGTTAGTCCTCCTCAGCAAAAACTGACTGTTGGTGACATCTTCGGTCCGGGCCTTCAAAAGAGCGGGACAATCTTTCGGGGGTTCACGGTTGGCTCCAACCGCGATCTGAGTCTCAACTCTGGATTTCGAATGCAGCTATCCGGAAACATCGCTTCCGATGTAAACCTCGTGGCCGCACTTACAGATGAAAACTCCCCCATCCAACCTGAGGGAACAACTCAGACACTTCAAGAAGTTGACAAAGTCTTTGTTGAGCTCAGTGGGTCCAATTTCGCAGCGACGTTGGGTGATTTCAATTTGAGGAGAAGCCAGAAGGAGGGAGGTGAGTTCGGGGGACTCTTCCGCAAGCTCCAGGGAGCCACCGGCTCGCTCAGGTTCGCAAATCTCTTGAACACGCGAACATCAGGCTCTTTTTCCCTGATAGGAGCAACGGCGCGCGGCAAGTTTGCCACGAACCAATTTCAGGGGATCGAAGGGAACCAAGGCCCCTATCGATTGACGGGCCGCGACGGCAACAGCAGGCCCATTATTATCGCTGGAACAGAAAGAGTGTATCTCAATGGCGATCTCATGACGCGGGGCGAAACGCAGGATTACACGGTCGATTACTCCAGTGGAGAGATCTTCTTCTCTCCGCGCAGACTTATCACGAATGCCTCGCGCATTACGGTGGATTTTGAGTACACCGACAGAAACTTCACGAGAAACCTCGTGGGCGCTACAGCGAGTGCTTCTATCGTGGGCGATCGAATCCGCCTCAGCGCAATGATAGCGCAGGAGGCGGATGACCCGGATGCACCGATTGACTTCAGCTTCGATGACGCGGCGCTCGCGTTGCTTCGGCAAAGTGGGTCGGATCGGTTGAAGGCATCAACCTCCGGAACCCGTTATGTGGGACGGGATTCTGTAAGCAATGCGGCGCGAGGGCAGTATGTTCGCCGCGACACAACCATTGCCGGCAAGGGTTACTCCGTTTTCATCTATTCCCCTGGTAACCCGCAAGCCGTGTACTCAGTGACCTTTTCTTATGTCGAGCAGGTTCCCGCGGATTCCGTCGGTTACACGCGTATGGGGATTGGCCGCTTTGAGATCGCGGGGATCGGCAGAGGAAACTACCTTCCGGTTCAGTTCGTACCGATCCCGGAGCTCCACAGGTTGTTCAGCAGCACGGTGAGTGCCTCTGTCTCATCAGATCTTGACCTATCGGCTGAGTACGCTCTCAGCATGTTCGATAGGAATCGTCTCTCCGACCTCGACAACAACGATCGCCAGGGATCTGCATTCAAGCTCACCGCTCGTTACCACCCCGATGCGCTCATCATAGGGGAGAGAAATTTCGGTGAGATTGACCTGAGAGTGTCGGAACGCAAGGTTGGGCGACAATTCGTTCCTCTCGACCGAATCAACGAGATTGAGTTCAATCGGAAATGGGATCTCACTCGCATACCTGCCGGTGATGAAGAAATCCGGGAGGCTTTGCTAAGCTATCGGCCGGTGCCATCAATAAGCCTCGCGGGAAGCTACGGGTCGATGAAAAGAACAGGGGTGTTCCGATCGGAGCGGACGATGTTTCAAACGTCTCTTTCGGATTCCACGTATCCTCGGGCCGCATATGAAATCGAACAGATCACGAGCGAGAACATCCAGAGTAATGACAACTCGTCGTGGATTCGTCAACGTGGGAATCTTGATTACGTCCTTTGGAGGCTGCAGCCTGGAATCCGAGTGGAAATGGAGAAGCGCGAGCAGCACCTGAGCGGACCGGATTCGCTGCTTCAGGGAAGCTTCCGGTTTCTTGAGGTTGCCCCTCGAATTGGATTGGCTGAGGTTGGTCCAATCTCTGCGTCAGCGGAGCTGCAAATCAGAACCGAGGATAGTTCTTCAGCGGGCAGACTCAGTCGTGCGTCGCGTTCAGTTACACAACTCTATTCTTGGCAGCTCAGGCCGTGGAACTCTCTCTCGAGCTCTCTGTCGCTTAGCCTTCGTAAGACAGAATTTACTGAGCAATTCAAGGCTCGCGGAAACATCGACGCTCGCACTGTTCTGGTCCGTTGGCAATCCCGATACACTCCCGGTCAGCGAGCGCTTGATTTGGATATGTTCTACGAGTTTGCCAGTGAGCGATCTGCCAAGCTTGAACGGGTGTTCGTACGGGTTCCCAAGGGCAGCGGCAACTATCGGTACCTTGCGGACCTCAATGGAAATGGCGTAGCCGATGAGGTTGAGTTTGAACAGACTCGATTCGACGGCGACTTCATCATCCTCTTTTTACCCAATGATCAGCTCGTGCCCATCGTCGACCTGAAGACTGGATTGCGAGCTCGATTTCAGCCTTCCAGACTGCTGAACGATCCTTCATCAGTGCTCGAGCGAATCCTGACGAGCCTCTCGACCGAAACGGTTGCGCGAATTGAAGAAAAGAGCAGTGAGACCGACACCCGACAGATCTACCTGCTGAATTTCTCACGCTTTCAAAACCCGTCCACGACCATCGCAGGCACCAGCCTCTTCACGCAGGATGTTTATCTGTTTGAAAACAACCCAAAGCTCTCTCTTCGGTTCCGCTTCAACCAGCGACGGGGCCTCCTCCGGCTTATTTCAGCGTCTGAGAGAAGTTATGTCCGAGAACGATCCGTACGCGTCCGATCGCAGCTGGTGAGCGAAATCGGAAATCAAACGGAGTTTATCAACAAGCTTAACCAGGTTTGGTCTTCATCTGCCTCCCCTCGAGAGCGGGACTTGCTTTCGAATCAAATCAGAACGGAGTTCTCCTATCGGCCCGAGCCTGCATGGGAAATCGCCTTTGGCGCAAATGTTTCTCGCGTTATCAATCGCTTCGGCGGACGAGATATCACCGCAGATGTGAAAGAGCAGTTTACCCGATTGACGTACGCGCTGTTGGGTGCGGGGCAGCTACGATCCGAAGTCAATCGAGAAGAAGTCGTGGTGTCAAACGAGGGGGCGAGTGCTACTCAGCAATATCCCTACGAGTTCACGAATGGGCGAGTGGTCGGGAAGACATTCCTCTGGCAACTTGCATTCGACTATAGGATCAATCAATATGTGCAGCTGACGGTAGGCTATAACGGTCGAACGGAAGGCGGAAGGACGCCTGTCCACACGGCCCGTGCCGAAGCGAGGGCCTTCTTTTGATATCACATGACTTGTGTTGATCAAGAGAGCGGTTATTGCCTGCTCTCGAAAAATTCCTTACAATCAATAACAGAAAAGTATTCGCCACGACTCGATTTGCTGCATCCAGAGACTTCAT
>JBBTCR010000003.1:0-3454 GCA_038043105.1 Bacteroidota bacterium | reverse complement strand
TGCCACGGCATTTGCGGATTGATCCGGTTGGTCGGCATTCGTGCGGATCTTGAGCCGACGATACTTGTCGGCCCACTTCATAATCTTCTCAAACTCCTGGTACACTGGAGCATCCTTCGGATCCAGCGTCTTCTCAACCAGGACCTGCAGAACCTCGGAGGGCTTCGTGTTCACTTTCCCACTAAGGACTTCGCCGGTTGTGCCATCGATGGAAATCCAGTCTCCTTCTTTGACCACCTGACCGTTCACTTTCATGGTATGGGTAGAATAGTCGATGCCCAGCGCGCTGCAACCCGCCACGCAGACCTTTCCCATCTGACGAGCCACAAGCGCAGCGTGCGACGTCATGCCGCCTCGTGCGGTGAGAATTCCTTCAGCAGCGTCCATCCCCTTAATGTCCTCGGGGGAGGTCTCGATGCGAGTGAGAATCACATGCTCACCGCGTTTGGCCCACACTTCCGCGTCGTGCGCATTGAACACGACCCGGCCCGTTGCCGCACCCGGGCCCGCGTTGAGTCCCTTCGCCAAGAGCCGACCGGATTTGATGGTTGCTTCTTTCTCCTTCAAGTCAAAAATTGGTCGCAGCAACTGGTTGAGCTGGTCAGGATGGATGCGCAGAAGAGCTTCCTTGTCCGTGATGAGTTTCACCTGTACCATATCGACAGCGATCCTGATCTCCGCAAACGCAGTCCGTTTACCGACACGGCACTGCAGCATGTAGAGCTTGCCCTGCTGGATCGTGAACTCGATATCCATCATCTCACGATAGTGCTTCTCGAGGACCTTCCGGAACTTTTCAAGTTGGGCGTAGATCTTCGGATTCTGCTGCGCCATGTGCGAGATCGGCAGCGGTGTTCTGATGCCTGCGACAACGTCTTCACCTTGGGCGTTCATCAGGTATTCGCCGTAGAAGACGTCCTCTCCGGTGGCCGGGTCACGGGTAAATCCGACGCCTGTCCCCGAATCCTCTCCCATATTGCCAAACACCATCGTCTGCACATTGACCGCTGTTCCCCACCACTCGGGAATGTCGTAAAGCTTTCGGTAGGCAATCGCACGATCGTTCATCCATGAACCAAACACGGCACCGACAGCACCCCACAGCTGATCCATCGGATTCTCCGGGAATTCGTGCCCCGTCCGTTCCTTCACCGCAGTCTTGAATCGCGCGATAAGATCCTTCAGGTCTTCCGCACTCAGCTCGGTGTCGAGGTGAACGCCTTTTTCCTTTTTCTTCTCTTCAATTATAGCTTCAAATGGATCAATATCATCCTTGTGAACTGGCTTCAGGCCGAGCACAACGTCGCCGTACATTTGCACAAACCGGCGGTATGAATCGTAGACAAAACGCTCGTTGCTCGTCTTCTTGATGAGTCCCTGCACGGTTTCGTTGTTCAAACCCAGGTTCAACACGGTGTCCATCATACCGGGCATTGATGCACGTGCACCTGATCGGACGGATACCAACAGCGGGTTTTTCGGATCGCCCAACTTTGCCCCCATCGCCTTTTCGATTTTCGCCAGTGCGGCTTCAACTTCCGCCTTCAGAGTCTTGGGGTACGTGTTGTTGTGTTTGTAGAAGTATGTGCAAACCTCTGTAGAGATTGTGAACCCGGGAGGAACCGGGAGACCAATATGGGTCATCTCGTGCAGGTTTGCTCCCTTGCCGCCGAGCAAACCTTTCATTTTGGCAGCGCCCTCAGCTTTGCCGCTGCCAAAGAAATAGACGTATTTGGTTTTCTTCGCCATATTTGACTTCTCTCTTTCTTTATTTCACGATGAAGTGTGTTGATGGAGATGGTGCCTTCTCGTTCATTGAGTATCGGATTTCTTCCAGGAATCGTTTTCCAAGAATTTTTGACGCTTGACTTTCAGGATCGTTCATGCGCTCCGGGTGCCACTGAACCAGCATGAGAAACGGCATGCGGTCTTTCAAGATCCATTCGGCTGCTTCAATCACCCCGTCAGGCGATGTCGCGCTGACCATGAGACCGTTTCCCAACCGATCGACAGCCTGGTGATGTGAAGAGTTCACCGTGAGCTCGCTTGCTCCCGTTAAGGCACCGAGCATCGACTGCGCCGCGACGTGGACAGTGTGTTCACTGTCAAATCCTTTTTGGGGGGAATGATTCCCGTACCCGGATGATGCAAGATCGAGGATGAGCGAGCCTCCCAAGTAAACATTCATAACTTGCATGCCACGGCAGATTCCCAAGATGGGTAAATCCTGGTCGAGCGCACGTTCGATTAGGTCAAACTCAAATCCATCTCTCCGTTCGTCAATTTCCTTTGCGCGTCCAATTTCTTCACCCATCCCGTAATAGCCGGGATGCACATCGCCGCCGCCGGTCAGGAGCAAGCCTTCCACTTTGGAAATCTCATCAACATTATGGTTGCGGTACGAGAGGGTCACAAGCTCGACACCCGGATCAATCCGATGAATCCAGTTCACGTAGTAATCGAACTTCTTCCTTGATCCCATCGTGTCCGTTATCCCAATCCGCATGTACGTTTCGTCCTTCCTCAAGTGTTCATTTCAAAACCTTGCCAGTGCATCGACCAAGTGCTGCTCCCCTGCAATCAGGTCCTGCTCAATTTCGACGTAGTACACGGGATTTTGCTCCACAAAGCCCTTTGCCTCTGACCCCAATCCACTTAGACGTGCAATGTCTTTTTCTGTCGTGAGGATGTAATCAGCCCCCTCCTGACGTGCGGCGTCCATTACTGACTTCAAGTCCTCGCTGCTGAAGCGATGATGATCGGAGAATCTAAAGTGCTTCTTGACTTCAAGCTTCAATGAAGTAAGCGTTGCGTCGAATCCCTCCGGCTTCCCGACGCCCGAGAACGCAACAACACGCTTGCCGCTCAAGCTTCTCAGGTCAACGCTAAAACCCGACGACGCCTTCTTCACCGCGCTGGCCCGGATTTGCACTCCCGCCACAGGTGTGTTAATTCTAAGCCCAAGTCGCTGTTCTGCTCGATGGAAGTGCCCTTCGTCGTGGCATTGTGAGACGACAATGAGGCCGGCCCGATGAAGCGCACTCAACGGTTCCCTGCGATTACCTGCCGGAAGCAACCGATCACCCGCCAGGATTTCATCTGCAGAGGTGATAACGATATCAAGGTCGCGGTGAAGATAACGGTGTTGAAATCCGTCGTCGAGGATGATGATCTCTGTGCCGAAGTGCTCGATCGCATAGCGCGCCCCGCGTAAACGCTGTTCATCAACGGCTACCACGACGCTGCGCAACTTTGCGGCCAGCTGCGCTGGCTCATCCCCTGACAGATCCGCCTCCGCACACACGATGCTGCC
The DNA here is from genome assembly GCA_038043105.1 of Bacteroidota bacterium. Lineage (GTDB taxonomy): Bacteria > Bacteroidota > Ignavibacteria > UBA10030 > UBA10030 > VGWB01. The sequence continues at coordinate 141 of JBBTCR010000003.1, read as the reverse complement.
ATTGCTCACAACAACGGTCCCGCTGCTCTTGCGCTTGTATCCACGACTAACGATCGCGACCTTTCGACCTCGCTGCGACAACCGCCTAGCGAGCAATTCAACGAATGGTGTTTTGCCAACCACGCCGACGGAGATATTCCC
>JBBTCR010000002.1:0-2649 GCA_038043105.1 Bacteroidota bacterium | reverse complement strand
TTGATGTGGATGACGTCCCACCCGAAGCTCCGATACTTGTCTTCGATTGGATCGATATTCATGACATCCTTTACCCAGCCATCAATCTGGAGGCGGTTCTTGTCAAGGATACAGACGAGGTTGTCAAGTTTGTAATGGCCGGCCTCCATGATCGCTTCCCAGATCTGTCCCTCCTGATGCTCGCCGTCGCCGGTAACCGCGTACACGCGCGAATCGGACTTATTCAATCGCAGGCCAAGCGCCATGCCCACCGCGATGCTCAATCCCTGACCGAGCGAGCCCGTAGAGACCTCAACGCCCGGCAGCTTCAACCAATGCGGATGGCCCTGAAAGGGGCTCGCAAGTTTACGCAGCTTCACGACCTCTTTCACATCGTAGAATCCTGCCATGCCCAATCCAAGATAGAGACTCGGCGCTTTGTGTCCCGTCGACCAGACAATTCGGTCTCGGCCTTCCCATTGTGGGTTCGCGGGGTCAAGCCGGGCAACGTGCAGATACAATGCGGCAGTAATATCCATGATCGACAGCGTGCCTCCGGCATGACCCGATCCTGCCGCAGCAAGAGAGACGAGATTGTAGCCGCGCATGAGCTTTGCGGCTTCTTCGAGCTCAGATACAGTGTAGGATTTCCGTGTGGCTCCGGTGCGAGAATCGATGAGGGGCATGCCAGACTCCTTGGGTTCGTTGGGCTCAGAGCTATGACACAAAAATACACGTTAGCTCTGTGGGAAACAAGTTGCGTACCAACCACTTCAACTGAAAATGGAGGGAAAGACTTTGATTCCATAGGCAGGAATCCCCAGCAATTCCCACTCCTGCAAACATCTCTTGACGATGGGAATGTTTCCTGATTCAAGAGAAGGTGAACCTGGCGATGGAGATTCTCGAAGAATCAAATCGGTAGGAGCAGCCAATCCTTAAGGGAGGAATACTGGTTAGGGCTGTCTCAACATATGCATCTGCCACAACTCGCGACCGCTCGTATGGAGAAATGGAAGGATGGCAAGCTTGCCCGTCTGCCCGATATTCTTGGCGAGTGCGCGGAGTTCAGCAAACTTCTCACCGACGGAGGGATCCGACGGAACCTCAAATCCTGCCTGCCTCATGAGAAGAATGCCTTTGGCTTGTATGGTGAGTTCGACATGCAGCCGCAAGTAGCACACCATGTCGACAACAACTTCCGGCCGGAACGTGCTCTGAAGGGATTGAAGATATGTGCCGACGGGCGTCTGTGACAGATTGCCCGAGGTAATCATCCGCAACAGCTCCTGATCGGTGTCAAACCCGACGCGCAGCCAATGCCGCAGCGAGTTCTCGCTCTGCTGAAATACCAGATGCATAATGATTGGAAGAAGAATGAGAATGAGGAGTGTCGAAACGAACGGGGAAAAGAAAAAGTGGTTGTAGAAAGAATGGAGAGCAATCGCGATCAGAAGTCCTGGGAGAAACGCCTGCAGGTTCTCTGTCGACGTGCGGTCCGAGACATTCTTGGAGATGATCCCGACGATTGCGGTGGCCCCCCCATGCATGATCGCGGTTCCGAAGCCCCGGATGATCCAGACGACGATCCCAAGCGCAGGGAAAGATTGCACATAGAAAATGTTCTCAACGAGGGCAAAACCTGCACCAGTGGCAAATCCGTAGATCGCCGCATCCACCATGAAACCCACCCTCTTCGAGCGGATGAGATAGACGATGTACATCCCCTTGATGAATTCCTCGATGATCGGCGACGCGTAGCGCCTGTACACTGCCGCATCGAGCCTCAACAGCTCAATCGCCCAGTTGTTGAGGAAATAGCAGGCTCCGCCCGCTAAGCTGCCGAGGAGAATCGTTAGGAAAATAGACCTAAACTTGACCAGTTTGTAGCTATCGAGGAAGACGAGGCAAGCCAGAAACACGAAGACCGGAAGGACGCTGACTGCAAGATCGACGTACGAAATGAATGCGAGGCGATTCAAGGGAGTATAGCTCGGCTGGTGGATAGGATGCCGATGCGCTTCTTACCTCTGAGACGACAAGAGTGCGGGACCCGTCATAAGATCTTCAATGAAATCATAAACTCCCTTGAACTTCGCTGTTTGTTTTCAACAGCGATAGCATAGCCAAGGGAAAACGTCGACTCGAGTGATGAGAAGAGGACGAGTCTGAAGTCAATTTGACCTCCGACATTCAGCGCCGACTGCCGCTCGGTCTGGCTATCGATGTTGGTCACGATCGCAGAAGAAAAGAGAGCGACGCGCGACCAATTACAGTAGAAGCTTGGAATACCAAATCGCCGGAACCGAAGAGGTGGCAGGTCCCATTCAACCGCGGCCTTTCCGTAGTTCACGCCGCCGATGTGGTTGAGCTCGACTCCCGGAAAACTGTACTCCTCCCTGTAGCGCCAGATCTCGCCGTGATCGACCCAGTTGTTGCCGAACCCTCCGAAATAGAAATTTGCAAACGGCTCCTCTCGTTTCCCAAACGAATATCCTGCCGATGCTCGAAGCCAGAGCGATGAGTGATTGATCGGCAGGAGCGTCCCAAAAGCCGAGTTGGCGTGCAAACGCGGGAACGTCTTTCCGTTCACGTAATTGGTGTGGAGAACAACTTGCCATTGGGTCCCCTTTTCATCCTCCACGGCCCCCAGCGACTTCACAGTATTCT
>JBBTCR010000001.1:0-1068 GCA_038043105.1 Bacteroidota bacterium | reverse complement strand
TCACGATTGACTCTTCTTCCGAGACGTTTGGAAAGACGTGGAGAATCTTTCGCACGTATCAGCCGGTTCAAAACACGGCAAAGACATATTCGTATCCCCTACCCTTTTCTCCAGACGACGAGGTCGTTCGTCTTCATTATAGCACGCAGGGCCGCACAGCTGCAGTCACGATCAGGATCTTCGATTTCGCTATGCAGCCGGTCAAAACGCTGCTTCGCAGCGCGACGCGCTTAGGACAGGTTGAGCACGACGAAATTTGGAACGGTCGGGACGATTTAGACCGACGCGTAGCGAACGGTGTCTACTTTTATCGAGTCGAGATCGAAGGAGACGAGCCGATATGGGGGAAGATTTTCGTTCTACAATAGAATGCAGAAACGTTCAACATATCTTTTCGCATCGTTAGTCGTTCTCTCCTGTGGCGTGTTCGCGTCTCTCGCCAACGGTCAAAACAAATATGACGTTGGAGGATTGGCCGGAGCGCCGACGCGAATGGGGTTTGGAGCTCGAGGAATCGGGATGGCAAACGCTTTCTCTGCCGTGCGCTCGGATGAGGTTACGGGCTACTATAACCCTGCGTTAGTCCCGTTTCAAACTCATCCTACTGCAATGATCGCTGTTGGATTCTTGCCTCTTGATCGTAATCTCAATTTTGTGAGCTACAGCCAAAGCCTGCGCCCGTCGGGGGGCGTTTCTGTTGGCATCATTAATGCCGGCGTCTCCAATCTGGAGGGGCGAAACCGCGACGGCTTGGTCACGGATACTTATTCAACGTCCGAGAACGAATTCCTTCTCTCGTTCGGCATAAAGGTGGCCGACAAGGTTGCAGTAGGAGTTTCGGCAAAAATCTTTTACTATTCGTTGTTCGAAGGAGTTGCGAGCACAACCGTCGGATTTGATCTCGGTCTCGTCTACACGCTTGACGATCAGTGGACGGTCGGCTTGGTCATCCACGACATCAACTCAAAATACAAGTGGGACACGTCTCAGCTTTACGGACGCGAGGGGAACACAACGGTCGATCGTTTCCCGCTCCGGCGGAAGATCGGCGTGGCCTATTCGCCGGGA